>JBFHKK010000124.1:0-7034 GCA_041595475.1 Pseudomonas sp.
CGAATTCATGTCCGCGGAAAACTCCGCATCGCGGAAGACGGTAAATCCTTCCTTCAAGCTCAGCTGAAACCAGTCACGACAGGTGACCCGATTGCCGGACCAGTTGTGGAAATACTCGTGCGCTACCACGGCTTCGACCCGCTGGAATGCCATATCGGTGGCGGTGTCCTGGTGGGCCAGCACGCAACTGGAGTTGAAGATATTGAGGCCCTTGTTCTCCATGGCACCCATGTTGAAGTCGTTGACCGCGACTATCATGAAGATGTCCAGGTCGTACTCGCGGCCATAGACCTCCTCGTCCCACTTCATCGACTTCTTCAGGCTGTCCATGGCGTGCTGGCACTTGTCGATGTTCTCCGGCTCCACGTAGATGCGCAGGGCCACCTCGCGGCCGCTCAGGGTGGTGAAGCTATCCTCCACGCACCAGAGATCGCCGGCCACCAGGGCAAACAGGTAGGCCGGCTTCTTGAACGGGTCCTCCCAGGTCGCCCAGTGCCGAACGCTCTTTCCAGGGGCAGTTTCCTCCGGGCCGCTGGCGATGGGGTTGCCGTTGGACAGCAACACCGGATAACGCTGCTGCTCGGCGCTGAGCGTGGTGGTGAATTTGCTCATCACGTCCGGGCGGTCGAGGTAGAAGGTGATCTTGCGGAATCCCTCGGCCTCGCACTGGGTGCAGAACATGCTGCCGGACTTGTACAGGCCCTCCAGGGCGGTGTTGCTTTCCGGGTGGATGCGCACGCTGCTGTCGATGACGAAACTCGCGGCCTTGGGCTGCAGGCGCAGGTGGCTGTCGTCGAGCTGGTAGTCACCCTCGCCCAGCTCCTCGCCATCCATGGACAGCGCCAGCAGCTCGAGCTGCTGGCCATCGAGCACCAGGGGCGGCAGTTCGCTGCCGGCGCAGTCAGGGTTGCGGCGCATCACCAGCTGGGCGTGGACCAGGCTGTGGTCCTCGAACAACTCGAAGGTCAGGTGCGTCTCGTCGATCAGGTAGTCCGGCGCCTGGTAGTCCTTGAGGTAGATCATCTTCGGCTGGTCGGTGCGCATGGCTGGTGGCCCTTATTCTGCTGGGCCTGGCTGCGGCCCCGGTGTACGAAATGAATGGTGCGTGCGTCGCTTCGCTGGCTAGCAGGAGACGGCCAGCTGGTAGCCGCCGTACTTGCGGATGTTGATCACCCCAGTGTCGAACATCAGGTACTGACCCTTGATGCCGAGCAGGGTGCCCTCGGCGACGGGGTTCTTGTCCAGGTTGAAGCTGTTGATCTTGGCCGGGTAGGCCTGGATCGGATAGCGAATCTCCACCTGCTGCTGATCGACAAGCGGCTGAATGGCCTGCAGGCCAAAGCGCTGCTGCAATTGGCGCAGGCCCTCGGCGCAGCTGTCGAACAGCTGCTCGCGCACCGCGGCCAGATCGGTCGGCGCGGCATCGCCCTTGAGCAGGGCGCGCCAGTTGGTCTTGTCCGCCACCTGGCTGCGCAGCAGGTCCTCGACGAAGCCGGACTGCTGGCGGGTCGCCACCCGCAGAATCGGCAGCGCCTGACTGGCGCCCTGGTCGAGCCAGCGCGTGGGCACCTGGCTGGCGCGGGTGATGCCGACCTTGACCCCCGAGGAGTTGGCCAGGTAGACGATGTGATCGGTCATGCAGAACCGCTCGCCCCAGGCCGGCTCGCGGCAGGTGCCGGCGTCGTAATGGCAGCGCTCCGGGCTCATGATGCACAGGTCGCACTGGGCCAGGCTCTGCATGCAGGGGTAGCAGTAGCCCTGGCTGAAGCTGGTCTTGGTCTTGCGCCCGCAATGCACGCAATGAATGGCGCCCAGGTATTCCAGACGCAGGGGCTTGCCGATCAACGGATTGACCGGCAGCTCGGCCTGATCCAGGCGAAAGGCGTATTGCACAGGCGCGTCCAGGCGCGCCGCCAGCTTGCTCAGGGAACCGCGGGCCTGTTCGATCATCAGTGCAGGCTGTCCGAGCTCTTGAACAGCAGGTTGGGCACCGGCGCCGACTTGGAGCTGCACTCCTGCGGGCCCATGTAGCCGATGCGCTGGTCCTCCGGCAGGTGCTGCATCTCCCAGGCGATCAGCGCCTGCAGGCTCAGTTCCTTCTGCTCCTGGGTCAGCTTGCGGCCATCGGGCCACTTGCCGATCTCCACCGCCAGCTTGAGGCTCTGGTAGATCTCCGGGGTGATGTTCTCGATGGCTTGCAGAAAGGACGACATGGGCGACTCCAAAAACAAAGGGGGCAGTTTACCAGCCTGCTAGCGGTGCCGGCGCGCCAGGGCGCCGCCGACCACACCGGTCAGGCAGCCGGCGAGCAGGCCGCCGACATGAGCGGCATTGGCGATGGCGGCCACCTGCAGCAGTTCGAAGATGCCGGTCATGCACAGCAGCAGCCAGGCCAGCATCAGCATCACCACACCGGGCGGCAGCCGGTATTCGGGCGTCGGCGCCAGGCGCTGGAACAGCCAGCAATGGCCGAGCAGGCCGTAGAGCACCCCGGACAGGCCGCCGAACAGCGAGGGCCCGCCGAACAGATACTGGGCCAGGTTGGACAGCAGGCTGAATGCCAGGGTCAACCCGAGCAGCATCCAGGATCCCTGGCGCGCCTCGATGCGCTGGCCCAGCACCCAATACCAGAGCCCGTTCATGGCCAGGTGCAGCACGCCGAAGTGCAGCAGCATGGGCGTGATCAGGCGCCACCACTGGCCGCTCTCGAGGGTCTGGGCCAGATCGGCGAAGTAGATGTAGTCGCCCAGCAGGCGGAAATCGACGAAGCTCAGCCAGCGGATCGCCGCGAAATTCTCACCCAGCAGGGTCAGGGCGGCGACCAGCAGGGTGAGGCCGAGCATCAGGGTCGTCAGCGGGCTGTCGCGCAGCACCCGCATGCCGGCGCGGGCTGGCTCTTCAGCGAGCCTTTCAGCGCCGGGCTGGCCCTGGGGATAGCGGGCGTGGAGCAGCCTGACCTGCTCTGCGCAGGCCTCGTCCGGCACCCAGAGCACCTGCTCGCCGGCCTCCTCGCTGACCCAGTGCGGCACCTGCAGGCGCCGCAGCAGGGCGACGAAGTCGCGCAGATCGACCTGCACCGGCAGGCGCAGGGCTTCCACCGCAGTCATTGCGCACGCTCCGAGTGCTCCACCTCGACCCAGACGAACTTGCGCGCATCCAGGCGCAGTTCCTGATCCATCCGATAGGCCACCAGCTTGCCGCTCTGCACCGCGCTGTAATCCAGGCAGGCCAGGTTGGGGCGAATCGGCGCCGGCTTGCCGCGACGCCAGTAGTGGCCGACGAACAGCGGCGGCTGGTCGGCGCCGTACTTGAGAAGCTCGGTTTTCTGCAACTCGGACAGCGGCGTCTGCGCCGCCAGCGCCGGCAGGGCATCGGGCTGGAACACGATGTCGCCGTAGGTCTGGGGGTCCTCCTCCCAGAACTTGGTGCGAAAGTGCGCGCGGGTGAAGCCATCCTCACTGGTCAGGGTCAGGCCATGGGGCAGGCGCATGTCGGTGCCGCGCAACAGGCGATCGAGCACCGCATGAGCGAAGCTGCCGCGCACCGCCGAGGCCTGAAGGAAGTGCTCGTCGATGCGGGCGTCCGGATACTGGGCGCGCAGGGGCTCGATCAGGCTTTCATCCCAACAGGCATGCACCACGCGGAAACGCCCGGCGTCGATCAGCAGCGGCAGCTGGTAGAACCAGTCGAGGCAGGCGCGCCAGTCCTCTGGATAGGCGGCGAACTGCTCCAGGGTCTCCTGGATCAGCCGCGCATGCCGCGGGTTGTGTTCGCGCACATGCTGGCGGCCACTGCCGGGCGGTGCCGGGGTGGTCCAGGCCAGGGCGTTGTACTCGTGATTGCCCATGATGCACAGGGCCTCCCCTGCCTCCACCATGGCATACACCAGGTGCACCGCCTGGCGAATGCGCGGGCCACGGTCGACCAGGTCGCCGAGGAAGATCGCCTGGCGCTGTGGATGCCGCCAGACGCCCCCTTGCGGGCGATAACCGAGGAGTTCAAGCAGGCGCTCCAGGGTCCGGGCGCAGCCGTGGATGTCGCCGATCAGGTCATAGCCGCGCGTGGGGTCCAGGCGCATTCAGTCGCCTCCGCCGCCGAGGCGGCTACCCCAGCCCAGCTTGGTGCGGCAGACCTCGTAGTAGTTGTGATCGAGCGGATGGATCAGGCTGAGCTTCTGCGGCTTCTTGCTGATGGTGATGGTGTCGCCGGGCGCGCAGGTGAAATGGTTCTGACCATCGCAGGACAGCTGCGGGTAGATCTGCATGCTCTTGGACACCCCGATCTTCAGCTCGCTGTTGCCTTCGACCACGATCGGCCGGCTGGACAGCGTGTGCGGATACATCGGCACTATGACGATGGCATCGAGCTTGGGGTGCATGATCGGCCCGCCGGCAGACAGCGCATAGGCGGTCGAACCGGTCGGGGTGGCGACGATCAGGCCGTCGGCCTTCTGGCTGCAGACGAACTGGCCGTCGATATACAGCTCGAACTCGATCATCCGCGTCGACTTGCCCGGATGCAGCACCACGTCGTTGAGCGCATCCCCCTGGCCGATCGGCTCGGCCTGGCGGCGGACCTCGGCCTCGAGCAGGAAGCGGTGTTCGCTCAGGTAGTTGCCGTCGAGCACTTCGGCGACCTTGAGCTCGAGCTCGTCCGGCAGAATATCGGTGAGAAAGCCCAGGCTGCCGCGGTTGACCCCCAGCACCGGGACATTGTGCCGCGCCAGTGCGCGGGCGGCGCCGAGCAGGCTGCCATCGCCACCGACCACTATCACCAGGTCGCAGACCTCGCCCAGCAGCTTGCGCGAGGAGGTTTGCAGACCATGTCCCGGCAGCACCTCGGCGATGCTGTCCTCGAGAATCACGTGCAGATGGCGATCGAGCAGAAAGCGCTTCAGCCGACGCACGGTCTCCAGAGCCTGGGGGCTACCGAGCCGGCCGATGATGCCGATATTGCGAAATTGCTCCATGGTGCTCCACAGGCCCTGGTTCGTGAGGGCCTCGATTATGGGCGAAAGCCAATGACAGCGGCAAACTTGCGGCCCAGGCGCAGAATCCGCGTTATGCTCGGCGCATGACGCCTTTTGCCTCGCTCAGCGACCTGCCTCTGCACCTGCGGCGGCCGGCGGTGCGCGACCTGGCCTGGGTGCTGCTCTCTCCGCCCATGCTCGCCGCCACCGCCTGGCCGCAACGCCACCCCCTGAGCGCCAGCCACTGGCGTCGCGCGCCCGGCGCCCTGGCCGACTGGCTGCTGCGCTTGGACCGCGACGACACGGGGCTGGTCGATTGGCTGGCGCAGTCCTCGGTACGGCGCCTGGGCCTGTATTACGAGCGCCTCTGGCAATACGCCCTGCAAGCCGCGCCGGGCATTGAACTGCTGGCGGCCAACCTGCCGATCCGCCGCAATGGCCACACCCTCGGCGAACTCGACCTGCTGCTGCGCGACGAAGAAGGCGAGCATCACCTGGAGCTGGCGGTCAAACTCTACCTCGGCCCCGAGCAGGGCGACGGCCAGGTCCAGGCCCACTGGCTAGGCCCCGGCAGCCATGACCGACTGGACCTCAAGCTCAGTCACCTCAGCGAGCATCAGCTGCCGATGTCCGCCTGCGGCGAGGCGCGCTCTGCCCTGGCGGCGCTGACACTGGAACATGCCCGGGCGGCGCTCTGGCTCGGCGGCTACCTGTTCTATCCCTGGTCCAGCCACTGCGCAGCGCCCCAGGGCGCCCACCCGCAGCATCTGAAGGGCCGCTGGCTGCACAGGCGCGACTGGCCGGACTTTCTCGCCCAAAGCGCCCCAGGACACTGGCAACCCCTGCCGCGCCAGGCCTGGTTGGCGCCGGCCCGGGTCGCCGCCGACGCCCTCTGGAGCGCGGAGAAATTGCACCACTGGTTCCAGGCCCTGCCCCCCCTCGCCAACGCCCAACTGCTGGCCCGGCTGGAGCCCGGCGCGGACGGCGACTGGCTCGAAGCCGAACGGGCGTTTCTGGTCGCCGATCCATGGCCAGCGGTCGACGACGTCGAGCCACGGCCCTAGGGCGCTAAGCGCCCGTGCTAGCCGCTGCGCTCGAGGCGCCCGCCCGAGCGCAGCAGGTAGCCGGGACCGCTCTCGCAGAGCAGGCCGTCGCGCTGCACCGCCGGCAGGCTGTCCAGCCCCGCGCGCAGCGCATAGGCGCTGAAGCCCAGCTGCGACAGGAGGAAAACCGCGCTGGCGCTGCGCTTGCCGCTGTCGCAGTAACACAGGTAGGTGCGCTGCGGATCGAGCAGGCGCGCCTTGAGCCGCAACAGCTGCAAGGGCATGTGCAGGGCCTGGGGTGCATGACCGGCCTCGTATTCTTCCTGCAGGCGCACGTCCAGCCACTGCGCACCGCCCGCCAGCAGGCGCACCGCCTCGCCCAGAGCGATCTCGTCGACTACCGGCGCCTTGAGCAGCGCGAAGAAATCCTGGCGCTCCAGACGCAGTACCACACCGTCCTCGATCATGGTTACGGTGGCATTGCGCGGGCGATCGGCAAGCAAGGCCTCCTCACCGAAACAAGCGCCCACCTCGAGTTCCGCCAACACCTGCTGGCCGCTGCCGGCGCCGCGAATCACCTCGGCGCGGCCGCTATACAGGAAATAGCAGCAGGTGCCGGTCTCGCCCTCCTCGAGTACCCGACTGCCGGCCTTCAACTCGACGCGCTGCAGGCGCGCCAGCATGGCGCGCACGTTGGAGGGCGGCACCCGGGCGAACAGGGGATTGTCCAGCAGGCGCTCGAGCCACTCCGGATCGCTGCCGTCCTGGCCCAACTCGAGGAGCAGGTCCTGATAGGTCAGACGCCAGGTCAGCAGGCGATTGAGCGTCGGGCTATCCAGCACCAGCACACTGCAATCGCTCAGGGCGCGCGCCTCGTGCAAGCGCGGCAGGGTCGGTGACAGCGGCTGGCAACTGGCTGCGCTGCCGGCCAATAGATGCTCTTGCTGGCCATCTGCGCTTTCCAGCAGCAGCTCGCCGGCGAGCAGGTAATAGGTCAAGCGGGCGCGATCGCCGCGACGAAA
>JBFHKK010000125.1:0-7022 GCA_041595475.1 Pseudomonas sp.
CAAGACCCTGAAGATCGAGGGACGGGCCTTCGTCGGCGGTGACTATTGCGCGGCACAGTCCGGCGCGACCTTCGCCTGCATCAGCCCGATCGACGGCCGCGAACTGGCCCAGGTCGCCAGCTGCGAGCAGGCCGACGCCGAGCGCGCGGTGCAGGTGGCGCGGGCGTGTTTCGAGTCCGGCGTCTGGGCGCGCCTGGCGCCGGTGGCACGCAAGCAGGTGATGATCCGCTTCGCCGAGCTGATCGAGCAGCACCGCGAGGAGCTGGCATTGCTGGAAACCCTGGACATGGGCAAGCCGATCGGCGATGCGCTGAACATCGACATCCCCAGCGCCGCGCGGGCGATCCGCTGGAGCGGCGAGGCGATCGACAAGATCTACGACGAGGTGGCCGCCACGCCGCACAACGAGCTGGGCCTGGTGACCCGCGAGCCGATCGGTGTGGTCGCCGCCATAGTGCCGTGGAACTTCCCCCTGTTGATGAGCTGCTGGAAACTCGGCCCGGCCCTGGCCAGCGGCAATTCGGTGATCCTCAAGCCCTCGGAGAAGTCGCCGCTGACCGCCATCCGTCTGGCGCAGATTGCCATCGACGCCGGCATTCCGGCCGGCGTGCTGAACGTCCTGCCGGGCTATGGGCATACCGTGGGCAAGGCATTGGCCCTGCACATGGATGTCGACTGCCTGGTCTTCACCGGTTCGACCAAGATCGCCAAGCAGCTGATGGTCTATGCCGGCGAGTCGAACATGAAGCGGGTCTGGCTGGAGGCCGGCGGCAAGAGTCCGAACATCGTCTTCGCCGATGCGCCCGACCTCAAGGCTGCGGCCAGGGCCGCCGCCGGCGCCATCGCCTTCAATCAGGGCGAGGTCTGCACCGCCGGCTCGCGGCTGCTGGTGGAGAACTCGATCAAGGCCCAGTTCCTGCCCCTGGTGCTCGAGGCGCTCAAGCGCTGGAAGCCGGGCCATCCGCTGGATCCGGCGACCAATGTCGGTGCCCTGGTCGATGCCCAGCAGCTCAACACCGTGCTCGGCTACATCGAGGCGGGCCAGGCCGAGGGCGCCCAGCTGCTGGCCGGCGGCAAGCGCACCCTGGAGGAGACCGGCGGCGTCTACGTCGAGCCGACCCTGTTCGACGGGGTCAACAACGCCATGAAGATCGCCCAGGAAGAGATCTTCGGCCCGGTGCTCTCGGTGATCGGCTTCGACGACGCAGAAGAGGCGGTGCGCATCGCCAACGACACGCCCTATGGCCTGGCCGCGGCGGTCTGGACCCGCGACCTGTCCAAGGCCCACCTGACCGCCAAGGCGCTGCGCGCCGGCAGCGTCTGGGTCAACCAGTACGATGGCGGCGACATGACCGCGCCCTTCGGCGGCTTCAAGCAGTCGGGCAATGGCCGCGACAAGTCGCTGCATGCCTTCGACAAGTACACCGAGCTGAAGGCGACCTGGATCAAGCTCTGAAGCCAGCGCGGGCCGGGCGCCCGCTTTCGAGGTCGGCTCTGACGAGCCACGCCTGCGGCCGGGCTTCCTGAAAGGGGCCCGGCCGTTTAGCTCGGGCCTCCAGGCACAGGAGAGAGGATGCGTTGGGGCACCTACTTCGCCGTCTGTTCGGCGGTCATCAGCATCGGCCTGTCCCTCGGGGTCACCCTGCCGCTGGTGTCCCTGCGTCTGGAAGGCTGGGGTTACGGTTCCTTCGCCATCGGCGTGATGGCGGCGACGCCGGCGGTCGGCGTGCTGCTCGGGGCGGCGCTGGCGGGTCGCCTGGCGGGCTGGTTGGGTACCACCCGGCTGATGCAGCTGAGCCTGCTGTGCAGCGCCTTGTCGGTGGCCCTGCTGGCGTGGCTGCAGAGCTACGGCGTCTGGCTGGGGTTGCGGCTGCTGATCGGCGTGGCCCTGACCCTGGTGTTCATCCTCGGCGAGAGCTGGATCAACCAGCTGGCGCCGGAGAAGTGGCGCGGCCGGCTGGTGGCGCTCTATGGCACCGGCTATGCGCTCAGCCAGCTGTGCGGGCCCTTGCTGCTGACCGCGCTGGGCACCGAGCGCGACCATGGCTTCTGGGCCGGCACCGGTCTGCTGATCGGCGGTGCGCTGCTTCTGGTGGGGCGCCGCGGCGCGCCCCGGGTCGATGCGCAGAGCGCCTCGGGCCGCGGCCTGCCGGCGTTCTGCCGCAAGTTGCCGGCGATCGCCTGGGCGGTGGCGCTTTTCGCCGCCTTCGAGGCGATGATGCTGACCCTGTTGCCGATCTATGGCCTGCGCCAGGGCTTCAGCCAGGAGGTGGCGCTGCTGATGGTCAGCGTGGTGGTGGTCGGCGACGCCGCCCTGCAACTGCCGATCGGCCTGCTGGCCGATCACATGTCGCGGCGCCGGCTGTTTCGCGGCTGCGGCCTGCTCTTGCTGGCTTCCAGTCTGGGCATCCCGCTGCTGCTGCACAGCCCGTTGATCTGGCCGCTGCTGGTGCTGTTCGGCGCCAGTGCCGGTGGCCTGTTCACCCTTTCGCTGATTCTCATTGGCGAGCGCTTTCGTGACGACCAACTGGTCAGGGCCAATGCCCATGTGTCGCAGCTCTGGGGCATTGGCTGCCTGCTCGGCCCGCTGGCCACCGGGGCCGGCAGCCAGTGGGTCAGCGGTCATGCGCTGCCGCTGCTGATGGCGCTCGGCGCCGCGGTGTTCGTGGTGCTGGCCTTTCGACCGAGCGCCCTGGCCGAGCCGGTGGCACTGGCGCGCTGAAGGCGATGGCGGAGCGGGTAGTTAGATCAGCTCCTTGAGCCGGTGCCAGAGCATGCCCAGGGCCAGCAGTGGCGAGCGCAGGTGGCGGCCACCGGGGAAGGTCAGGTGCGGCACCCGGGCGAACAGCTCGAAGCCGCCGCCGGCCTGGCCGGCGATGGCCTCGGCCAGCAGTGTGCCGGCCAGGTGGGTGGCGTTGAGGCCATGGCCGGAATAGGCCTGGGCGTAGTAGACGTTCGCCTGGTCGGCCAGCCGGCCGATCTGCGGCAGGCGGTTGGCGCCGATGCCGATCATGCCGCCCCACTGGTAGTCGATCTTCACGTCCTTCAGCTGCGGAAAAACCTTGAGCATCTTGGGTCGCATATAGCCGGCGATATCCGCCGGATCGCGCCCGGAGTAGTGGCAGGCGCCGCCGAACAGCAGGCGCCGGTCGGCGGACAGCCGGTAGTAGTCCAGCGCCACGCGCTGGTCGCACAGCGCCATGTTCTGCGGAATCAGACTCCGCGCCTGGTCCTCGCTCAGCGGCTCGGTGGCGATGATGTAGCTGCCGGCGGGCAGCACCTTGCCGCCCAGCAGCGGATTGAGCTGGCCCAGGTAGGCATTGCAGGCCAGTACCAGGTGCGCGGCGCGCACCCGGCCGGCGCCGGTATGCACCTGCACCTGGCTGCCGTAGTCGATGCGGGTGACCGGCGAATTCTCGAACAGCTGCACGCCCAGGCTCTGGGCGGCAGCGGCCTCGCCCAGGGCCAGATTGAGCGGGTGCAGATGACCCGAGCCCATGTCGATCAGGCCGCCGACATAGCGCTGCGAGCCCACCACCCGGTGCATTTCGTCGGGCTGCACCAGGCGCAGCTGATGGCGGTAACCCAGATTCTGCAGTTCCAGCAGCTCGTCGGCCAGGGCGCCGAACTGGGACGGCTTGTTGGCCAGGTCGCAGTAGCCCCAGGTCAGGTCGCAGTCGATGGCGAACTGCTCGATGCGCCGGCGCACGATCTCCACCGCCTCCAGGCCCATCAGCTTGAGCTGGTGCACGCCGTCGGCGCCGAGCAGCGGCTTGAAGCGCTCGAGGTCGTGACCGATGCCGCGGATCAGCTGGCCGCCATTGCGCCCGCTGGCGCCCCAGGCGATCCGCCGGGCCTCCAGCAAGACCACCGAAAAACCCTTCTGCGCCAGCTCGATGGCCGTGTTCAGGCCGGAGAAGCCGCCGCCGACGATGCACACATCGGCGTGCAACTCACCTGCCAAGGTCGGGCAGTCGAGCATTCGATTGGCGCTGGCGGCGTAATAGGAGGCGGCATGCGCAGTGCCGTGCAGCGGCTGCTGAACGCGGGCGTTCATGTGTGAAATCCTGGTTTTATGTTTGAAAAACTTTACGCAGCATAAGCGCCCGCGCCGCGCTTCGCCAAGGGGCATGGCGCAACATTTGCCGGCAAAGCCGAGCGGCCAGGATTCAGTCCGGCACCGGCAGGGTCAGCGACTCCTTGACCTCTTCCATGACGATATAGCTCTTCGATTCCCGCACATGGGGCAGCTTGAGCAGGATGTCGCCGAGCAGCTTGCGGTAGCTGGCCATCTCGTTGATTCGCGCCTTGACCAGGTAGTCGAAGTCGCCGGAGACCAGGTGGCATTCCAGCACGTGGGGCAGCTTGAGCACGGCGCGGCGAAACTCCTCGAAGGTGTCGCCGGACTTGTAGTCCAGGCTGATCTCGACGAACACCAGCAGGCTGGCCTTGAGCTGCTGCGGATTGAGCCGGGCGTGGTAGCCCATGATGATGCCTTCGCGCTCCAGTCGCCGCACCCGCTCGGTGCAGGGGGTGGTCGACAGACCGACCCGTTCGCCCAGTTCGGTGAAGCTGATGCGCCCGTCGTCCTGCAGGATGCGCAGGATATTGCGGTCGATCTTGTCCAGTTCGCGGCGGCTCTGGTGCTGGGTCCTCATGGTGGAAGCCTCTCCATAAAAGCGGTTTTAGCCAAGAATTATCGCCAAATATAGCCACTCATATAGTGAGAAGCACTGGCTGGTGAACAATATACTGCCTGCATCAACTCTTTTGACTGAGGCCGGCGGCAGGTGCCGTGGCGAGGAGTGAGGCATGCGGGTTCTGGTTCTGGGTAGCGGTGTGATCGGCACGGCGAGTGCCTATTACTTGGCGCGGCAGGGCTTCGAGGTGGTGGTGGTCGACCGCCAGCCGGCCCCGGCCAGGGAAACCAGCTTCGCCAACGCCGGCCAGGTCTCGCCCGGCTATGCCTCGCCTTGGGCCGCGCCTGGCGTGCCGCTCAAGGCCCTCAAGTGGCTGCTGCAAAAGCACGCACCGCTGGCGATCAAGGCCACCGGCGATATCGACCAGTACCTGTGGATGGCGCAGATGCTGCGCAACTGCACCGCCAGCCGCTACGCGGTGAACAAGGAGCGCATGGTGCGCCTGTCCGAATACAGCCGCGACTGCCTGGACGAGCTGCGCGCCGAGACCGGAATCGGCTACGAGGGCCGGTGTCTGGGCACCACCCAGCTGTTCCGCAGCCAGGCCCAGCTCGACAACGCGGCCAAGGACATCGCCGTGCTGCAGGCCTCGGGCGTGCCCTTCGAACTGCTCGATCGCGACGCCATCGCCCGCGTCGAGCCGGCGCTGGCCGGGGTCAAGCACAAGCTGGCCGGCGCCCTGCGCCTGCCCAACGACCAGACCGGCGACTGCCAACTGTTCACTACCCGCCTGGCCGAGATGGCCCGGCAGCTGGGCGTGGAATTCCGCTTCGGTCAGGCCATCCAGCGCCTGGACGTGGCCGGTGACCGCATCCAGGGCGTGTGGATCGACGGCCAGCTGGAAACCGCCGACCGCTACGTGCTTGCGTTGGGCAGCTACAGCCCGCAGCTGCTCAAGCCGCTTGGCATCCGCCTGCCGGTCTATCCGCTCAAGGGCTATTCGCTGACCGTGCCCATCGTCGATCCGGCCATGGCGCCGACCTCGACCATCCTCGATGAAACCTACAAGGTCGCGATCACCCGTTTCGACCACCGCCTCCGGGTCGGCGGCATGGCCGAGCTCGCCGGTTTCGATCTCTCCCTCAACCCCAAGCGCCGGGCGACCCTGGAGATGATCACGGCCGATCTCTATCCCCGCGGCGGCGATCTGGCGCGGGCCGAGTTCTGGACCGGCCTGCGCCCGGCCACCCCGGACGGCACGCCCATCGTCGGCGCCAGCGCCCTGCGCAATTTGTTCCTCAACACCGGTCACGGCACACTGGGCTGGACCATGGCCTGCGGCTCCGGCCGCCTGCTCGCCGATCTGATCGCCTCGCGGCGCCCGCAGATCAGCGCCGAAGGCCTGGATATCTTCCGTTACAGCCGTCCCAAGGAGTCCCTCAGCCATGTCAATCCGGCGCCTGCGCACTGAAAGCCGCTACAGCGAGATCGTCATCCACAACGGCACCGTCTATCTGGCCGGGCAGCTGGACGAAGACCTGCAGGATGGCATCGAGGCGCAGACCCGCGCGACCCTGGACTGCATCGACCGCCTGCTCGCCGAGGCCGGCAGCGACAAGTCGCGAATGCTCTCGGTGACCATCTACCTGAAGGACATGGCGCGCGACTATGCGGCGATGAACCGGCTGTGGGACGCCTGGCTCGCAGGGACAGCGGCGCCGGCGCGGGCCTGTGTCGAAGCCAGGATGTACACGCCCGAGTGCCTGGTGGAGATGAGCGTCATCGCCGCATTGCCCTGATGGTCCTGCTTGCCCGGCTCCGGCCGGGCTTTTTTACACTGCGAGATAGCCGTTCATGCGACCCGCCCGAGGCCTGATCGATCTGGCCGCGCTGCGCCACAACTACCGGCTGGCCCGCGAACTGAGCGGCGCCCGGGCGCTGGCGGTGGTCAAGGCCGATGCCTACGGCCATGGTGCACTGCGCTGCGCCCAGGCGCTGCAGGATGAGGCCGACGGCTTTGCCGTGGCCTGCATCGAGGAGGCGCTGCAGCTGCGCGAGGCCGGCATAGGCGCGCCCATCCTGCTGCTCGAAGGCTTCTTCGAGGCCGAGGAACTGGCGTTGATCGAGCAGCAGCGGCTCTGGTGCGTGGTGCATGCCGACTGGCAGATCGAGGCGATCGAGCGCAGCGCGCTGCGCACACCGCTGACGGTCTGGCTCAAGCTCGATTCCGGCATGCACAGGGTCGGCCTGGAGCCGGCCGAATACGCCGCTGCCTATCGGCGCCTGCTGGCCAGTGGCAAGGTCGGCAAGATAGTGCTGATGAGCCACTTCGCTCGCGCCGACGAACTCGACTGCCCGCGCAGCGAGGAGCAACTGGCGGTC
>JBFHKK010000126.1:0-7017 GCA_041595475.1 Pseudomonas sp.
CGCCGTTGAGGCTGTACCAGTCCAGGCGGGTGCCGGCGTAGATCAGCGGTGCCCCGGGCTTGGCCGCATCCAGGCTGCGCAGGGTGGCGCAGCCGCCGAGCAGGGCCAGCCCCAGCAGCAAGAGCGCCCTCTTAGTCATCACTGGCCAGGTGGTGCTCGCCCCAGCGCGGCAGCATATCTTGGGGAATATCCAGACAATTGAGGATGCGCGCGACCACGAAATCGACCAGATCGTCGAGGGTCTGCGGCTGATGATAGAAGCCGGGCGAGGCCGGCAGAATGGTCACGCCCAGGTTGGACAGCTTGAGCATGTTCTCCAGGTGGATGCTCGAATAGGGCGCCTCGCGCGGCACCAGGATCAACTGGCGGCGCTCCTTGAGGACCACATCGGCGGCACGTTCGATCAGGTTGTTGCAGGCGCCCGTGGCGATGGCCGAGAGAGTACCCGTCGAGCAGGGCACCACCACCATGGCCGCCGGCGCGCCGGAACCCGAGGCCGGCGGCGCCATCCAGTCTTCCTTGCCGTAGACGCGGATCTGCCCCGGTGCGGCGCCGGTATATTCGCTCAGAAAGGCCTGCATGGCCTGGGGCTTGCCCGGGAGGTTGACGTCGGTCTCGGTGGCCATCACCAACTGCGCGGCCTTGGAGATCAAAAAGTGCACCTCGCGCTCCTCCTGCACCAGGCAGTCGAGCAGGCGCAGGCCGTACTGGGCACCGGAGGCGCCGGTCATGGCCAGGGTGATGCGCTCGGGTCCATTCATGGCTGTTCCTTTACGGGGGGCAGAACGCTGGCTTGAAGCATGGCGCCAAGCAGTGCCAGGAGATTGATTCCAACCAGCACGCCGCCGACCACTAAATCCGCCTGCTGGCTGGCCAAACCTGCGAGCAATTTGCCCATCAACCAGAGTACATGCAGCCCCTGCAACGCCATCCAGAACCGCAAATGACGGCGCTCGCCCCAGCGAAGCAGGCAAAAGCACAGAAAGGGCGCATACAGGGTCAGCGCAGTCGCCAGCCCGCGGGGCTCGAGCAGGCTAAGCGGCTCGGTGGCTAGCAATATCGCCGTGGCCCCAAGCAACAACAGGGCAAACAGATAGTTGGGAAACAGGTACAGCGGATGCAATCTCATTGAGACTGCATCCGGCAGGATTTCCGCCTGTGGGGTTCGATAGGGATTGAACTGGTCCATCAAAACTGCCCTTGCTGGATCTGCACATCGGGCCCGCACGCCATCCGCAACCGTCAACCCGTGGCCAGCGCCGCAGCCAGCTTGCCGTGCAGGCCGCCGAAGCCGCCGTTGCTCATGATCACCACCTGAGTACCGGGCTCTGCCTCGCCCTTGACCCCGTCGATGATCGCCTCCAGCGAGTCGCAGACCCGGGTCGGCACCGTGCTCGAGGCCACGCTCGCGGCCAGGTCCCAGCCCAGGCTGGGGGGCGCATACCAGTACACCGAGTCGGCCTGCTCCACCGAGGCCGGCAGGCCATCGCGATGGGCGCCGAGCTTCATGGAGTTGGAGCGCGGCTCGATCACCGCGATCAACTTGCCGTTGCCGATGCGCTGGCGCAAGCCGTCGAGGGTGGTGGCGATCGCCGTGGGGTGGTGGGCGAAATCATCATAAACGGTCACGCCCCTGACTTCGGCGACCTTCTCCATGCGCCGCTTGGCGTTGATGAATCGGCTCAGGGCCGCACAGCCCAACTCCGGCTGCACCCCGACATGACGCGCCGCGGCCAGCACCGCCAGGGCGTTGGCCACGTTGTGGCGACCGCTCAAGGACCACTCGACGCAGCCCTGAACGACTTCATCAAGCAGCACCTCGAAGCGCGAGGCGTCGGCGCTGAGCAGGCGTGCCTGCCAGCGGCCGCCCTCGCCTGTGGTCTGCACCGGGGTCCAGCAACCCATCTCGATGACGCGCTTGAGCGCCTCATCGCCCCGGGGATGGATGATCAGGCCGTCGCCGGGAATGGTCCGCACCAGATGATGGAACTGCCGCTCGATGGCCGCCAGGTCGGGGAAGATGTCCGCGTGATCGAACTCCAGGTTGTTGAGGATGGCGGTCCGCGGACGGTAGTGGACGAACTTGCTGCGTTTGTCGAAGAAGGCGCTGTCGTACTCGTCGGCCTCGACCACGAAGAAGGGCGTGTCGCCCAGGCGCGCGGAGATGCCAAAGTTCTGCGGCACGCCGCCGATCAGAAAGCCCGGGGCCATGCCGGCATGCTCCAGCACCCAGGCGAGCATGCTCGAACTGCTGGTCTTGCCGTGGGTGCCGGCCACCGCCAGCACCCAGCGCCCCTGCAGCACGTGCTCGGCCAGCCACTGCGGCCCTGAGACATAGGCCAGGCCCTGATTGAGCACGTACTCGACCGCCGGGTTGCCGCGAGACAGGGCGTTGCCGATCACCACCAGATCCGGCGCCGGCTGCAGTTGCGCGGCGTCGTAACCCTGGGTCAATTGGATGCCCTGGGCCTCGAGCTGGGTGCTCATGGGCGGATAGACATTGGCGTCGGAGCCGGTCACCCGGTGGCCCAGCGCCTTGGCCAGCACGGCCAGCGAGCCCATGAAGGTGCCGCAGATGCCGAGAATATGGATATGCATGGATAACCTCGAACGGCGAACCCGGGCCGCGAGACGGCCCGGGGAAAACTCGCCGCAGGTTAGCACAGCGTCCGGCCGCCTGGCGCGGCCCGACGCCGCCGGCTTAGCTGGCCAGGGCCAGCTTGTCCGGCACTATGCAGAGCTTCTCCGGCAGGCGGATCAGGGTGGTGAAGCCGCGGAAGTCGGCGTTCTCCTCGCCGGCGTCGAGCTGCACCTCGATGCTGCCGCCGTCGGCTTCGAGGAAGCCGCGCACCGCATCCATGCCCACGCCGCGCCCCGACACCTCGCTGACCTGGTCGGCGGTGGAGAAGCCCGAGGCGAAGATCAGGTTGGCGATCTCGCTGGCCGGCGGACGCGGCGCATCGGCCGCATACAGGCCCAGATCGACGGCCTTCTTGAAGATCTTGCTCAAGGCCATGCCGCGACCGTCATCACGCACGGCGAAGGTCACGGCGCCATTCTCCTCGATGGTCTCGATGCGGATGCTGCCCTGCTCGGCCTTGCCCTTGGCGCGGCGCTCCTCGGGCGACTCGATGCCGTGGTCCATGGCATTGCGCAGCACATGCATGAAGATGTTGTTGAGCATGCCGTGGGCCTCCTGACGCACCTGCACGCCGCTGTCCGGAATCTGGATGCTCGGTGCCGGCTTGCCCAGCTCGCTGGCCAGCGACTGCACCGACTGAACCACGTCGGCGATCACCGCCTCCAGCGGATCGGCGCTGATCGAGGCCAGGGAGTTGTAGGTCGCCCGCACGATGCGACTGACGTCTTCCGGCAGCTCGCGCCTGGACAGCTCGGCGATGTTGTCCATCAGCCGGCTGATCTGCTCGCGGTCGAGCTTGCCGCCGGCGGACTGTTTGCCGCCACGGCCCAGCTTGTCCTTGAAGATGGTGCTGTAGACCTTGAGCGCGCGCTCGGCAAACGACAGTTCGCTAAGCAGCTCGCGGCGCTGCCAGGGCATCTCCTCGTTCTTGCGCAGCTGGTCGAAGGTGTTCTCGATCCGGTGCACGGTTTCGGTGATGTACTTCAGACCGTAGGTACGGGCGTTGCCCTTGACCGTGTGGATGTTGCGGAACAGCTCGGCCAGCTTGCCCTGATCCTTCTGCTGGGTTTGCTCGATGATCGAGCGGCACTTTTCGACCAGGGTCTCGGAACCTTCGATGAAGGCGCTGAACTTCTCGGCGTCGACGGCGAGGATCTCGCCGATGATCATCAGCTCCTGCTTCTGCTCCTCGGCTTCGGCCTGCAGGGCGCGGATCGAGGTGACGTCGCGCACCGTGACCATCAGCTTGGTGACGGTATCCTGATCGTCGGTGATCGGATCCCAGTCCAACTCGACCAGCTTGTCCGGCTGGCCGTTGAACTGGATGCGCAGCTCGCTCGGCAGCAGGTGCGAGTTGAACTCGTACATCATCGAGTCTTCGCCGACGATCGAGGCCACGGCGGTGGAGATGCCGTCGATGGCATCGTCGTTGAGGGTCGAGCGGCGCAGCAGGAAATCGACGAAGCTGCGGTTGGCGATCTCCTTGGTCTCGAAGATGGTTTCCAGGTAGGCCGCGTACTCGGGGTGGATCAGACCATTCTCGACTATGGTGAACAGGCCCTGGTGCATGTTGGAGAACATGTTGGCGATGTCCTCGTTCTTCTGCTTGAGGGCCGCGGTGCGCTCCTCGACCTTCTTCTCCAGGGTGCGGTTGTGCTCCTCGATCACCTCGACCATGCGGATGTTCTTGATGGTGGTCACCAGGGAGCGGGCCACCGAGGCGACGAAGTCATAGTCGCCATCGGCCAGTTGCACCTTCTTCACGTCGCCGGAGACGTTCATCACCCCGATCAGGATGTCCTTGTCCAGCAGCGGCACGCACAGCAGGGCCTTGGGCTGCTCGTTCTCGCCGCCGACATAGCTGCTGTCCTGGCTGGTATCGGGCACGAAGATGACCTTCTTGCTCGCCGCCGCACGGCCGATGATGCCCTCGCCCATGGTGAAGGTGATGGCCGAGGGCGCACCGTTCATCTGCTTGGGCGGCAGGAAGGCCTTGGCCTCCAGCTGGTTGTCCTTGTTGAACAGGTAGACCGAGCCACGTTCGATGCCGATCTTGTCGCTCATGGCGTGCAGCACCAGGTCCAGCGCCGTGTCCTGATCGCGGGCGGCAGCCAGTTCGCCACCGATCTTGTTGATGCGAAACAGCGCGACCATCTTGTTGCGGATCGCCATGCGCATCGAGTTGAAGTTCTGGGTAGCCAGCACCAGCAGGATGACCAGGCTCACCAGGGTGGTCTTGAAGCCGAAGCTCAGGCTGTCGCCCAACTCGGTCTGCAGGCGATTGAACTGCGCATCGGCGGCCACCAGCACCTGATCCAGGCCGTCGACCGCCTTCTTCACCGCGATCTTGGCCGCATCGAGCTTCTCCCAGGCGGTCTGCGCCTGGCTCAACTGCTCACGCTTGTGGTCGATCAGGTTGGGCTGGGCGCGCAGGCGCTCGCGCAGGGCCTCGACGCTTTCGTAGGTCTGCTCGATGATGCCGTCGCTGTCCATGGGCTTGAACAGGGGCGCGGCCTTGTCATACCAGAACATGGCGCCGTTGATGATGAAGTCGAAATCGTCCTGGGCGCTGTCCAGACGCTCCAGGTCGGTGCTGTTCTGCAGCTCCTGGGCAGCCTTGGCCACACCGGCCATCAGCGCATCGGCCTGGTTGGCCGAGGCCTGGGCCAGGGCCAGATCCTTCTCCAGTTCGCGGCTCGGGGCGCGGGCGTTGACGATCTCCATGAAGTTGAAGCCGACATCGTCGGCGCGCTCCATGACCAGCGCGACCTCGTCCTCGGCCGCCTGCTTGGCGACCAGCACCGCCAGCTTGGCGTCGAACATCTCGCGCACGGCCTGGGTGTAGGTTTCGAAGTTCTGCTTGATGTCCGCCACCAGTTGGGCCATCTGCTCATCGGACTGGGCCAGGGCTTCGAGGCGCTGGAAATCCTCGGCGAAGGCTGTCGCGCCCTTGTCGAAATCCTCGCGATAGGGACGGATGCTTTCCTCGTCCAGGGCGTTGAAGCCCAGGGCACTGAGGTTGGCCAGCTTGAGCAGCTGGATCTGGATCTTGTTGACCTCGGTCACCACCGGCACGGCGGTTTCCTGGACGCGCTTGTTGGAGTGGCTGATGTCGTTGAGGGTCCACAGGGACATCCCGCCGGAAATCAACAACAACAGCAGAATGACCGCGAAGCCAAAGGCGACCTTCTGGTTGAAACTAAGATTGAGTTTGGCCATGGCAGCACCTGCTTGGACTCATTGTTTTTGTATTCCAATGCTGAAACTAGGCATCCCTACGGCAGCCTATTGCCGGCGGGCCGCCCGCACAGGCGGCCCTTGTGACGCGTATTGCGACCGGCTTAACCGGCGACCAGCTTCTGGATCGCACCCAAGGCGCCGGCCCCGTTGAAGGGCTTGACGATCCAGCCCTTGACCCCGGCGGCCTTGCCACGGTTCTTCATGTTGGGATCGTTCTCGGTGGTCAGCATGATGATGTTGACGGTCTGGTTGCCCAGCTCGCTGCGGATCTTCTCGGCCATGGTCAGACCGTCCATGTTCGGCATGTTGACGTCGGAGATGACCAATTTGACCTCGCGATCGGCCTTGAGCTTGACCAAGCCGTCCTTGCCATCCACCGCGGTCTCGACGCTGAAGTTGTTTGACTTGAGAAAAGCCGCCACTTCGTTGCGGATTGCGGCGCTGTCATCGACTACCAGTATCTGTGCCATTTTTTTTCCTTTGTAGAACGTGTTTGCAGAGCGAACCGGGCGGGCTGCGCTCGAAAAGTTGTCTTAGAAGAGTTCCAGTTCGCCATTGGCCACCAGGTCTTCGACCGTACTCTCGTCGGCCTCCTGATAGGACTCCGGATCCCAGCGAATGTTGAAGATGAACTTCTGGAACAGGGTTACCGGCTCAAGCTTGCCCTGACGATCGCGCAGCGTGTACTTGAAACACAGTTGCGGGCGATCGGAACCGAAGCTGATGAATTCCTTGTAGCTGTTGACGGTGATCGGCACCGAGATGCGATAGGGCTCCGGGGTGCCGGGCTTGTGCAGCGACAACAGGCGGGTGCGCAGACCGCCCCAGGCCAGATTGCTGATCTCGCTGAGCAGGCCCATGACGTCGCGAAAGTCCACCGGATCGCTGTCGATGGCCGTGCGGCCGGCCTCGATCAGGCTCATCATCGGCTTGTCTTCGGTCTGCACCATCATGTAACCGGTGAACCAGGGCGCCTCCACCGGCAGCAGGCTGAGGATGTCGCCGTAGGTCAGCTTGTCCTTGACCAGGTAGGGCAGGTCGCACTCCACCTCGACGTCGCGAAACAGCGCCTGCAGCGACTCCTCGGTGACCTCTTCCATGCGCCGGATCAGCGAGCTGGGATATTCGCTGGTGGC
>JBFHKK010000127.1:0-6968 GCA_041595475.1 Pseudomonas sp.
CCAATGAAATGGTAGAAGGCATCCGTCGCCTGCCCGTTAGAGTCGTTGAAGATTTTCTGCCCACAGTGCGCCTGCACCACGCTCTGATGGAGGTGCATGGAGCTGCCGGGCGTGTGGGCCAGGGGCTTGGCCATGCACACCACTATCAGCCCATGCTTGAGCGCCACCTCCTTGAGCAGGTGCTTGAACAGGAACGTCTGATCGGCCAGCAACAAGGCATCGCCATGCAGCAGGTTGATCTCGAACTGGCTGACGCCCATCTCATGCATGCAGGTATCGCGCGGCAAGCCGAGCGCGGCCATGCACTGGTGAACCTCATGAAAAAAGGTGCGCAGGCCATTGTTGGAGCTGACACTGAAGGCGCTGCCGCCGTCTTCGCGACGCCCGTCGAGACCCTGCGGCGGCTGAAACGGCTGCAGTGGGTCGGCGTTGGGCGCAAAGACGAAGAACTCCAGTTCGGTCGCCACCACCGGCTCCAGGCCCAGCGCCGCATAGCGCGCCAGCACCTGCTTGAGCAGGCCACGAGTGGACAATCCGCAACTGCGTCCATCCAGTTCATCGGCATCGCAAATGGCCAGCGCCCGCGCATCGGCACTCCACGGCAGGCGATGAATCTGTCCGGGCACCGCATTGAGCAGTAGATCGCCATCGTCGCTGCCGTAGAAGCGCGCGGGCGGATAGCCGCCCATGATGCACTGCAGCAAAACACCACGGGCCAGTTGCAGGCGCCGCCCCTCGATAAATCCCTCGCTGCTCAGCGCCTTGCCGCGCGGCACCCCGTTGAGATCGGGGGTGACGCACTCGACTTCACTGACACCGCGCAGCAGATCGGCCAGGGCGAGGCGGTCGGAGGCATTCATCGGTTAGTCCTTGAGCGTTCGGCAAAGCACCGGCAAGCGGCTAGTCGAACAAAATACGCAGCAGGCGTTCGGCATTTCAAGCGCCGCCCATTGGGCATTGCCACCTACTCCAGGCGAGAAAGACGCTCTTCCAGGGCAGCCAGGCGCGCCTCCAGCGCCTCCAGGCGGCTCTCGTAGGCGGTTCCCGCCGATGGCCGCTCGACTGCGCTGGTCTGCGCCTCTAGCAGCGCCTGCAGATCCTCAGGCTCGCCCAGCAGGTGCATATAGCGGTCCTCGCGCTGCCCGCTCTGGCGCGGCAACTGGCAGGTCAGGCCGCGGCTGGTGAGCCGCTCCAGATGATGCTGAAGCTGCTCGAGGTCCTCGAAGTCATGCATCCGACCGCTACGCGTCAGCAACTCATTGAGGGTTTGCGGCCCGCGCAGCAGCAGCAGCCCGAGCAGCACCACCTGGGGCGCCACCAGCTCCAGCGCCTTGTCTGCCCGCTGCTCCCAGCGATCGGCGCGACTGCCCATCACCAGATGGGTCAGGCCGCGATTCTCCAGATGACGCAGGCCTTGGCCAACCTGACCCGGGGTGAGATTCATCACAGGCTCGCGACTGGTCTTCTGATTACAGGCCAGCACCAGGGCATTGAGGGTCAGCGGGTAGGATTCCGGCGTGGTCGCCTGCTTCTCGATGAGGCTACCGAGAATGCGCACCTCGATGGCATTCAGTGGCGTTTCGCCCAAGGGGCTGAGAGTTTCGCTGTTCATCTGTCATGTTCTCCGGCCCAGAGCAGCCCACTAGCCTAACCGCATCTGCGCCCATTGGGTACGCGCAAGTAAGGCAAGGGCTCATCGCCCCTCGACCTGGACAGCGCAAGGACCAGTCACCGACGAGCGCAATGCCGCCAAGCGACATAAGCTCAAAACGACCGGCCGAGCAAACCTGAGCCATCGCGCAGAGCACATCGCCGCACAGCGGCGCACCGTTAAAGCCACGCGCGTCGCATGAAACGGCAAGGCACAGCCAAGACGCCTGAGGCGGCGGACGGCGGTTGCCTGACGCGGTCGCCGGAAGCTCGGGGCCGGCCACACAGCCATCGGACACGCATGATGCTCGACTTCCTACTCGCGGTGGTTTTTTTCACCGCCATCGTCATGACGCTGGTGCTGGCCATATTGGCTGCGCGGGCCTCTCTGCTGGCACCCGGCATCGCGCGGCTGCGCATCAACGACCAGCGCATGCTGCATGTGCCCATCGGCCTGAAACTGCTTACCACGCTGGAGGAGGCGGGTATTCATTTGCCATCGGCCTGCGGCGGCAAGGGCAGCTGCGGCCAGTGCCGCATCCGGCTGCGCGGCGCTGGCGGCCTCCCGACCCCCATCGAACGCGCCCTGCTGACGCCCGGGGCGCTGCGCGCGGGCACACGACTGGCGTGTCAACTGCTGATTCGCCACGACCTGGACATCCAATTGGCGGATGAGGTCTACGGAGTCCGTCGATGGCGCTGCCGCCTGCGTCTCACCCGCTTCGTCGGCCCCCTGACCAAGGAGCTGACCCTCGAGCTGCCGGCCGGCGAGTCGATCCAGTTCAAGGCCGGCGCCTTCGTCCAGGTCAGTTGCCCACCCTTTCACGTCAGCTTTGCTGACCTCGAAGTTCCCGCCGACCTGGGTGACAGCTGGGCGCGACTGGGCTTGGGGCACCTCGAGGCGTGCAGTCGCGAAACCCAGACGCGCGCCTACTCCCTGGCCAACGACCCGAGAGAGCGGCGCCGGCTGCTGCTCCTGGTACGCCTGGCGCTACCGCCCAGCGACGCCCCGGCCGACACGCCGCCCGGCTGCGTTTCCTCCTACCTGTTCAGCCTCAGCGCCGGCGCCGAGGTCGAGGTGGCGGGCCCCTACGGCCACTTTTTTGCCCGCCACAGCAGTGCCGAAATGATCTTCGTCGGTGGCGGCGTCGGCATGGCGCCACTGCGCTCGCACATTCTCGCGCAACTCAAGCAACTCGAATCCAGACGCCGAATCAGCTTCTGGTACGGCGCAAGAAACCGCCGTGAACTCCTCTACGCCGATGAGTTCCGGCGACTCGAGGAGGAACATGGAAATTTCCACTGGCACGCGGCCCTTTCCGCGCCGGCTGCCGACGACCACTGGGAGGGCGATGTCGGTCTGATCCACCAGGTCCTGCACGATCGTTATCTGGCCCGCCATCCCAACCCGGAGGACTGCGAGTACTACCTGTGCGGACCGCCGGCCATGATCCGGGCCGTCCTGACCCTGCTCGAACAACTGGGCGTGGACCCCGAGAACGTCAGCTACGATGACTTTTGTATCTAGGCCTCCACAGGCGCAGCTCCGGCTGAAGCCGGCATCTCGGCTTTTCAGCCCCGTCCCGTGCAGGGGCCTCGACGTAAGGAGAGCCACGCTGAAAACCGATTATCCTGAGCCGAGTCTGACCGCCGCGGGGCCCGTCCCCACGCAAAAAAACCTGTTGCTGCGCTGCGCGCGGGCGACACGGCCAATGTTCCTAAGCGCCTCGCTGCTGCCGGTTCTGCTTGGCACCAGTTGGGGCTATCGCTCGACCCAGACACTGGATTGGTCCGCCCTGCTGCTGGCGCTTGCCGCCATCCTCTGTGTGCATGCCGCGATCAATGTGCTCAATGATGTATTCGACGAACTGAGCGGCAACGACCGCCTCAATGCCGAGCGCATCTTTCCGTACACCGGCGGCTCGCGGGTCATTCAGAACGGCGTCATGAGCCTGCGGGCGATGGCGCTGTGGGGCATCCTGCTGCTGTTGGCCGGCGCACTGTTCGGCCTGCTGCTGACGCTGGAAAAGGGCCCGACCGTGCTCATCCTCGGGCTGCTCGGCGCAACCCTGGGCGTGCTCTACTCGGCCCCGCCGCTGCAACTGGGCGCGCGCGGTTGGGGCGAGGCCGCCGTGGGCCTTGGCCTGGGCATCCTGCCGGTCACCGGCGCTGCCTGGCTGCAAGCCGGCGAGGTGACCACCGGCACCTGGCTGGTCTCGCTACCGGTGGCCTGTTGGGTGACGGCGATCCTGCTGATCAACGAGGTGCCCGACCGCAAAGCCGATGCGGCAACCGGCAAACGCACCCTGGTCGTGCGCTGGGGGGTGGCCAATACAGCCCTGCTCTATGGTCTGTTGCAGGCGGTCGCCTTTGCCCTGATCGTGCTGATGGCGGGCCTGGGCCGGCTACCTTCGTTCGCGCTCGCGCTCGCGCTCCCGACCCTGCTGCTGCTGGCCGCGCTCTATGCCGCTGGAGGCTTGGGCAGCGGCCAGGCACGGCTCAAGCGCGGCATCCAACTCACCCTGGCGATCCATGCCCTCGGCTGTCTCTGGCTGACCGCCTGGTTGCTGGCTCCGGGTACGCACGGCGCCTGAATGGAATATCGCTGCCCATCTACTATGATTTCAGTCTAGGTAGGCCCGGGGCTTAGGCGAGTCCGGTTCGATCCCTTCGGCGGCTACGCGAGGCCCATGCTTATGCCAATCGAACTCATCCTGATGCTGCACGCCTCCTTCGGCGTCCTCGGGATACTCGCAGCAGTCTGGGTATTTGCCGAGGCACTCAACAACAGCGAGGCGAGCCAGTGGCGCATCAGGACCGTCAGCGTCGCGGGCGCCGTTCTCATGTGGCTCAGCTTCCTGATTGGCGGCTATTGGTACGTCAAGTATTACGGCGCCGACAAGGCGCTGATCAAGGCGGGGCCCTGGCCGTTTGCCCACAGTTTCTTCATGGAGACCAAGGAGCATGTGTTCTTCAGTCTCCTGCTGCTGGCCAGCTACCTGCCGATAGCTGCCGCCCACCTGACGCCCGGCAAGGTGCCGGCACGCACGCTGGTACTCTGGGTCGCCGCCTGGATTACCCTGCTGGGCCTGGCCATGGAGGGCGCCGGTGCCTTCGTCAGCATGGGCGCCAAGGTGGCCCTGCTCGCCTCCCGTGCCTTTGGAGCATCGCCATGAACGCTGCGCCCCTCGAAAAACACACGGTGTCCTTTGCCCTGTCGCTGGCCATCACCAGCCTGCTCAGCGCCCTGCTGGTGGTCATCAAGGAAACCAACAAAGACAGCGTTTTCGCCTGGATGGCCGCGGCAACCGGACACCACTGGGTCAGCCACGGCGTCCTGGTGGTGTTCCTGTTCCTCGCGCTCGGCTGGTTCCTGGGGCGGATCGGACTGGGCGCACAGCTAAGCGGAAACGCCCTGAGTGCGATCATCACCGCCAGCGTGGCGCTCAGCAGCCTGATCATCGCCGGCTTCTTCATCTGACCGCGGGCGCCCGCCATCGGCGAGGCGCCGTCCTTTGCTTTCCCGCTGCCATCCGCTACTGAAGCCCGCGTGCGCGCTCCCTCGGGGCAGAGCAGCAGGCAGCCTGCCAACCCCGGCCCAGCGCGACCGCCGACCCGAACCGCCTGGAATGCCCCCATAAACGACAAACCCCGCGCAGGGCGGGGCTTGTCGTGGAATTGGAAAGCATTCTGCAGTATCTGATTGGCGTCCCCTACTGGAGTCGAACCAGTATCTAGCCCTTAGGAGGGGCTTATTCTATCCATTGAACTAAGGGGACAGGGCCGTATCGGTCGCCGAAGCGAACGGCCGGGCGGCATGTTAACCAGCACGAAGGATTTTGTCATGCCGCGCGCCCATCGGACGGCCATGGAAGGACTTAGGAGAACCTCATGTCTCGCCCCAGCAGTGGGAGGCCTTGAGCCGGCGCAGCGCGCACACTGGCAGGTTTGCGCCGCCCGTGCCGACGGCGCCCCAGCCCGGGCAGCATTGCGGGCGCAACTGGACCTGGGCGACTAGGCGGCCGGCTCGAACAGCTGCACGGCCTGGATCTCGCCGGCACTCAGGCGCTCGCGCAGTTGCCTGGCCTGCTCGCGCACCTTGGTCAGCGCCTGTTCCTTGACGTGGCCGTAACCGCGGATCTGCTCCGGCAGTTCGGCCAGGGCCACGGCGCTGCGGTAGTTGCCGGCGTTGAGCTGCTCGAGCAGGAACTCGACGCTGGCCTCGTACTCGGCGATCAGCTCGCGCTCCAGGCGCCGTTCGGCGCTGTAGCCGAACGGGTCGAAAGCGGTGCCGCGCAGGCCCTTGAACTTGGCCAGCAGGCCGAAGGCCTTGAGCATCCAGGGGCCGAACTGGCGCTTGCGCGGCTCGCCGGTGAGCGGATCGCGCTTGCTCAGCCAGCTCGGCGCCAGGTGAAACTGCAGGCGGTAGTCGCCCTGGAACTGCGCTTCCAGCTGCTGGATGAAGCTGCCGTCGCTGTACAGCCGCGCCACTTCGTACTCGTCCTTGTAGGCCAGCAGCTTGAAGTAGTAGCGCGCCACGGCCTTGCTCAGCGCCTGGTCGTCGCTCCGGTCCGCCTGGCTGACGCGCTGCACCAGGGCGCGGTAGCGCTCGGCGTAGGCGGCATTCTGGTAGGCGCTGAGGAAGTCGACGCGGAACTGCACGATCTCCTCGAGGGTTTCGCAGCGCGGCCTCTGCTGCACCGCCGGCTTGGCCAGCTTCTCCACCGCGGCCACGTCATGGGCGGCGCGCCGGCCCCAGAGGAAGGCCTGCTGGTTGAGCGCAACGGCGACGCCATTGAGTTCGATGGCCTTGTCGATGGCCTCGGCCGATACCGGAACCAGACCCTTCTGATAGGCATAGCCGAGCATGAACAGGTTGCTGGCGATGCTGTCGCCGAGCAGGCGGGTGGCCAGGCGGGTGGCATCGACGAAGTGGGTCTTGTGCTCGCCCACCGCCTCGAGCAGTGCCTCGCGCATGGCCGCGCCGGGCACCTGGGCGTCCGGGTTGCGGGTGAACTCGGCGGTGGCCGCTTCATGGCTGTTGACCACCGCATGGGCTACACGATCGTTGAGCTTGGCCAGGGCCTCCTCGCTGGCGGCGACCACCAGATCGCAGCCGAGCAGCAGGTCGGTCTCGCCGGCGGCGATGCGCACCGCGTAGATGTCGTCCTGCTTGGCGGCGATGCGGATATGGGTAATCACCGGGCCGAACTTCTGCGCCAGGCCGGCCTGATCGAGCACGCTGCAGCCCTTACCTTCCAGGTGCGCGGCCATGCCCAGCAGCGCGCCGACGGTGGTCACGCCGCTGCCGCCGACGC
>JBFHKK010000128.1:0-6965 GCA_041595475.1 Pseudomonas sp.
ACAGTGGGCTGCGCCAGGGATTGTCCGGTCGGCACTGGCCGTTGCCGGCGCACAGCGTTATGGTCGTCCGTCCCATCACGGCGGCGCTGCGGGCATAATGGATGGCGCCGAGCAGCTGGTTGACGCTTTGCGTCTGGGCATTGCGCTGCAGGGTCGTTGTCAGCGCAGGGATGGCAAGGCTCAATGCCGTGCCGCCGATCAATAGGCAAATCAACAGCTCGGCCAGGGTCTGGCCACGCATCCTTTCCATGGTTCTAGCTTCCTTGCCAGAGCAGTGGGTTAACGCTAGAGAAGCAGTCTAGGGCGGAATCTTCAGATGCCAAGTCGTGATGAAGGGCGGGTGGTGCTGATCGGTGGCGGCATCATCGGCCTGCTCAGCGCCTACAGCCTCGCCTGTCGAGGCGTGGCCGTGACCCTGCTGGAGCGCCAAGCGCTTGGGCGCGAGTCGTCCTGGGCCGGCGGCGGCATCGTCTCGCCGCTCTATCCCTGGCGTTACAGCCCGGCAGTGACGGCGCTGGCGCGCTGGTCACAGGCCTTCTATCCGCAATTGGGCGAGCGGCTGCTGGCGCTGACCGGGACAGATCCAGAGGTCTACGTCACCGGACTGTACTGGCTCGATCTGGAGGATGAGCCCGAGGCCCTGGCCTGGGGGCAGAGCGAGCAGCAGCCGCTGCAGGCGGTATCGCTGGCGAGCGTGCGCCAGGCCGTGCCGGCGCTCGGGCCTGGTTTTCAGCGAGCTCTTTACCTGCCCGAAGTGGCCAATGTGCGCAACCCGCGCCTAGTCAAGGCATTGGCGCAGGCGCTGCGCCAGATGCCCAACGTGGACATCCGCGAACACTGCGGCGTGGACGGATTTGTGCTGGAAGGCGGCCGCGTCTGCGGCGTGCAGAGCAGCCTGGGCGAGATTCGCGGCGACCGGGTGGTGGTTGCCGCCGGCGCCTGGAGCGGCGAGTTGCTGAAACCCCTGGGCGTTGCGCTGCCCGTCGAGCCGGTCAAGGGGCAGATGCTGCTCTACCGGTGTGCCGAGGACTTCTTGAGCCACATGGTGCTGGCCAAGGGGCGCTATGCGATTCCGCGGCGCGATGGCCATGTGCTGGTCGGCAGTACCCTGGAGTATGCCGGATTCGACAAGACCCCGACCGAGCAGGCCCTGGCCAGCCTGCAGGCCTCGGCCCAGGAATTGTTGCCGGCCCTGGCCGCTGCGCCCCTGGTCGGGCACTGGGCCGGCCTGCGGCCGAGTTCACCGAGCGGGGTGCCCTTCATCGGCCCGGTTGCCGAGTATCCGGGCCTGTGGCTCAACTGCGGGCACTTTCGCAATGGTCTGGTACTGGCGCCGGCGTCCTGCCAGTTGCTCGCCGATCTATTGCTCGATCAGGCGCCGTCCCTGGATCCTGGGCCCTATTCGCCGTCAGGAAGGCTGGGTTAAAGCCGTTCGCCGCTTCCCACCTCAGTCGATGCCCAGTTTCTTCAGCCGATAGCGCATGGAGCGAAAGCTCAGGCCGAGGCGCTCGGCGGCGGCGGTGCGGTTCCAGCGGGTCTCTTCGAGCGCCTGCATGATCAGCTTGCGCTCGACGTCCTCCAGATAGTCTTCGAGGTTGTCGACCTGTGCCAGGTTGCCCTCGTCGCCCTGGCCGGCGGGCGCGGCGTCGGCCAGGCGCAGATCGCCGGCGCTGATGCGCTCGTCCTCGCACAGGGTGTAGGCGCGCTCGAGCATGTTCTCGAGCTCGCGCACGTTGCCCGGAAAGCGATAGCTCCTGAGCTTGTCTAGGGCCTCGCCATCGAGCTTGGCGGGCGGTTGGCCGCAGGCGTCGGCCAGGCGCTTGAGCATGACCTCGGCCAGCTGGGCGATGTCCTCGCGGCGCTCGCGCAGCGGCGGGACGCGCAGTTCGATGACATTGAGGCGGTAATAAAGGTCCTGGCGGAAGCGCTCGGCGGCGACCTCGGCGGCCAGGTCCTTGTGGGTGGCGCAGAGGATGCGCACATCTACCGAGTTTTCCTGCTGGCCACCCACCGCGCGCACGGCCTTTTCCTGAATCGCCCGCAGCAGCTTGACCTGCATGGCCAGCGGCAGGTCGGCGACCTCGTCGAGAAACAGGGTGCCGCCGTTGGCCGCCTGGAACAGCCCCTGCTTGTCCTCGACGGCACCGGTGAAACTGCCTTTCTTGTGGCCGAAGAATTCGCTTTCCATCAGCTCCGAGGGGATGGCGCCGCAGTTGACCGGGACGAAGGGCTTGTCGTGGCGGGGGCCCTGTTCGTGGATCAGGCGGGCCACCAGCTCCTTGCCGCTGCCCGACTCGCCGCTGATGTAGACCGGCGCCTGGCTGCGCGCGAGCTTGAGAATCTGCTTGCGCAGGGCCTTCATCGGCGGCGAATCACCGAGCAGGCGCCCGTCCACCGGCAGTTCATCGCCTTGCGCGGTGCGCAGGCGCAGCGCCGTGGCGACCAGCTCGCGCAGGCGGCCCAAATCCACCGGCTTGGTCAGAAAGTCAAAGGCGCCGGCCTTGAGCGCATTGACCGCCGTATCCAGGCTGCCGTAGGCGGTGATCATCGCCACCGGCAGCTGCGCATAGTGCTGCTGGATGTGCTGCACCAGTTCCAGTCCGGTGCCATCGGGCATGCGCATGTCGGTCAGGCACAGGTCGAAGGCTTCCTTGGCCAGCCATTCGCGCGCCTCCTTGAGGTTGCGTGCGCAGCGGGTGTCGAGCTTCATCCGCCCCAGGGTGATCTCCAGGAGTTCGCGGATATCGGGCTCGTCATCGACGATCAGGGCTATCTGACGGGTCATAATCCACTCAGTTTACGCGGGTGGGCAAAGGTAATGCGAAAGCAGCTGCCGCCGCCTTCGCGCAGCCGATAATCGAGGCGCGCCTGGTTGCTCTCGCACAGCTCGCGGGAAATATACAGGCCGAGGCCGGTGCCCTTGTTTTCCGTGGTGAAGAAGGGCTCGAAGATATTCTGCTGCTGCTCGGGTGGCACGCCGGGGCCGTCGTCGACGACCTCGAGCACCGGCAGCTCGCTGTCCGGGTCACGGAAAAGCCTGAGCCAGACCTGTCCCTGGCCCTGTTTCTGGGCGCTGTAGCGCAGGCCGTTCTGCACCAGGTTGGTCAGCACCTGAGTCAGCTGATTGGGGTCCATGCGGGTCTGAATGGTGCCGCCCAGGGTTTCCAGGTGAAGCGTCTGGCCCGCGCCTGCGGCGCTGCGGAATTCGCTGGCGAAACGGTGCAGCCAGTACTTGAGATCGAGCAGCTGGGGTTCGGCCTGGCGCCGACGGGACAGCTGCAGCACGTTCTCGATCACCAGGTTCATCCGCCGCGAATGATCCTGGATGATCTGCGCCAGGCGCAGATCGGGTCCGTGCAGGTCTTCCGATTCCTGCAGCAGCTGGGCGGCATGGCTGATCGCCCCGAGCGGGTTGCGGATCTCATGGGCGATGCCGGCCGTCAGCCGGCCCAGGGAGGCGAGCTTGAGTTGCTGGGCCTGCTGGGCGATCTGCGAGATATCGTCGAGAAACACCAGGGTGTCGTGGCGTTCGCCGCGCTGCAGGGCGATGAAGCTCGGTTGCAGCACCGGCCCATTGGGGTTGGTCTGCACACTGGCCGGGCGCAGGCTGGGGTTGTGCAGCCACTGCTGCAGGCGCTTGACCAGCTCCGGACAGTGGGGGTCGAGAATCTTGCCGCTGAGGTTGTCGCGGCCGAGCAGGTTGAGTGCGCCCTGGTTGGCCAGCAGCACCCGGTGCTGATCGTCCAGCACCAGGATGCCGGTGCGCATGCGCTGCAGAATCAGCGCATTGAGCGCCTCGAGATTGGCCACGTCGGCGGCCCGCTGCGCGGCCAGCGTCTCGCTGGCGCGCAGGCGCCGGCTGATGCCCTGGACGAACAGGGCGGCGGCGAAGCAGAGGGCGCCCAGGGCGCCGACCTGCACATACTGGCTGGCCGCCTCCGGATGACTGAGACTCAGGTAGAAGGTCAGGTAGATCAGGCCGATGGCCGCGACCGCGGCGATCAGCAGGCCGATGCGGCCGCTCAGCAGGCTGTTGGCGATGGCCACTGCGACTATCAGCAAGGCGCCTATGCCGCTGGGCGTGCCACCGGCGGCATAGAACAGGCCGGAGAGCAGAATCACGTCGACCAGCGCCAGGCTGAAGATCTGAATCAGCCCGCGTGGGCTGCGCAGGGTCGCCACCACCAGGCAATTGAGGATCAGGTACAACCAGCTGATTCTTTCGAACAGCTCGGGATGGGCCAGGTCGACCAGTTCATCGATCAGATCGCTGGAGATCAGCGAGATCAGCACCAGGCCGATGATCAGCCGATACAGGTGATAGAGCCGCAACACCCGGCGGCTTTGCGCCCCGATCAGGGCTAAGGCGTCAGTGCCCACCGGTATTGGGGCCTTGCTCGAGGTGGGCTTGGCTGCAATACCAGCGCTGATCGGCAGCCAGGGCATGCTCCTGGGGAATGTGAATCCCGCAGTGGGCGCAGCGCACCATGGGCCTGGCCTGGTCGGCGCTGGGGCCGGGCGGCGAGGGCGGTCGGATGAAGCGGCGCCACACCCAGAAAGCGGCGGCGATCAAGGCGATCCAGAACAGCAGGCGAAACAGACCCATGGTGTGCGCTTCCTTAAGGGAGGTGGGCAGTTTATCCAAGGACCTCGCCCCGGGACAGCCGCACGGCCCCGCGCCCGCGCATTGTCTGGGCAGGTGGCCATGCGGGACAATGGCGTCCATGCGCGGCGCGCTTCGACCGAGTGCGTCGCGACTCAAGCTAACTTGCCGGAGGCGGCCATGAGCCAAACCCTGAGGGTCGTGATGGCCCAGCTGAATCTTCGCGTCGGTGATGTGCATGGCAACGTCGAGCGCATCATCGAGGCGGCCTGCAGCGCCCGCGACCAGTGGCAGGCGGATATCATCGTCTTCCCGGAGCTGACGCTCTGTGGCTACCCGCCGGAAGACCTGCTGCTGCGCTCGAGCATGCAGCTGCGCATCGAACAGGCCCTTGAGCGCCTGCAGCGTGAGGTGCGAGGGATCTACCTGGTGCTCGGCTATCCCTGGCTGGAGGCTGAGCGGCGCTACAACGCCTGCGCGGTGATTGCCGACGGCCAGGTGCTGGCCAGCTACTACAAGCAGCACCTGCCCAATTACCGGGTGTTCGACGAGAAGCGCTACTTCGAGCCCGGCCATCAGCCCTGCGTGTTGGATATCAAGGGCGTGCCGGTGGCCCTGAGCATCTGCGAGGACATCTGGTTCGCAGATCCCATGCGCCAGGCGCGGGCGGCCGGCGCGCGGCTGATGCTGAGCCTGAATGCCTCGCCCTTTCATCTGGACAAGCAGGCCGAGCGCGAGGAGGTGCTGGCCGAGCGCGCGCGTGAGGGCCAGATGCCGATCGTCTACGTCAATCAGGTCGGCGGCCAGGACGAGCTGGTGTTCGACGGTGGCAGCTGCGTGGTCGATGCCGAGGGGCGGGTCAGTCAGCGGGCGGCGGCCTTTAGCGAGGGGCTGTATCCGCTCGATCTGCTGGTCGAGGGGGCTAAGGTGACGCCGCGCCCTGCGGCCTGCGCGCCCCTGCCGAGCGTGGAGGCCAGCGCCTATCAGGCGCTGGTGCTCGGCGTGCGCGACTATGTGCGCAAGAACGGCTTCAGGGGCGTGGTGCTGGGGCTGTCCGGCGGCATCGACTCGGCCCTGACCCTGGCCGTGGCGGTGGATGCCCTGGGCGCCGGCCAGGTCGAGGCGGTGATGATGCCCTACCGCTATACCGCGCAGATCAGCCTGGAGGACGCCGAAGCCGAGGCCCGGGCCCTGGGCGTGACCTACCGGGTGCTGCCGATCGCGCCCATGGTCGAGGCCTTCATGGGCACCCTGGCGCCGGTGTTCGAGGGCCTGGGTCGCGACACCACCGAGGAGAACCTGCAGGCGCGCTGTCGCGGCACCCTGCTGATGGCCATCTCCAACAAGAAGGGTTATCTGGTGCTGACCACCGGCAACAAGAGCGAGATGGCGGTCGGTTACGCCACCCTCTATGGCGACATGGCCGGCGGTTTCGATGTGCTCAAGGACGTGCCCAAGACCCTGGTGTTTCGCCTCTGCGAATACCGCAACAGCCTGGGGGCGGTGATCCCGCAGCGGGTCATCGACCGGCCGCCGTCGGCCGAGCTGGCGCCGGACCAGAAGGACGAGGACTCGCTGCCGCCTTATCCGGTGCTCGACGAGATCCTCAAGCTGTACATCGAGCACGATCTGTCGGCCAACGCCATCATCGCCGAGGGTTTCGACGCCGACACGGTGCGCCGGGTGCTGCGCCTGGTCGATCTGAACGAATACAAGCGCCGTCAGGCGGCGGTCGGAGTGCGGGTCACCCAGCGCGGCTTCGGTCGCGACCGCCGCTACCCCATCACCTCCGGCTGGCGCCTGGGCGACTGAGCCGCACAGCCGAGCCGGCTACCAGCGCGAGCCGTGGCGCTCGCGATAGTGATAGCGCTGATCGAGCTGCCGGTAGTGTTGCTGGATCCGGTAGCGGTGGTAGCGCTCGTGCAGCGGCGCGTGGCGCTGCTGCAGGGCGCGCGTGCGCGGGGTGACCACCCGGTAATCGCGCCTGTAATTGGGCGCCAGTTCGTAATGGCGCGGGAACTGCTGCCGGTAATAGTGGTGTGGATGGCGCGGCGGGTAATGCCGGTGATGCGGGTAATGCCGGTAGTGGCGCGGCTCATGGTAGCGGTGGCGCGGCGGCGAGCCGATCTCGATGCGGATGCCGGCGCGCTCGTAGCGTGCGCCCAGGGCGATACCGTCATCCGCCACGCTGTCGTGCCGCCCGTGGCGATCGGCGCCGCTTGCGGCGCCGACGGAAAAGACCAGGCTGGCCAGCAGGCCGGTGAGCAGGGAAATACGGCCAAACATCGGGGGTCTCCTATAAGAACGGCAGGAGCCTGTTACCCCTATTGACCCCGCAACGCCGGCGATGGCTCCGCCGGCG
>JBFHKK010000129.1:0-6953 GCA_041595475.1 Pseudomonas sp.
ATCATCTGCGGGTTGATGCTGACCCCGCCATAGACCGCGTAGCTGCGCAGCGGCAGATGCTGGCCGTAGGCCTGGACGCTCTGCTGCACCTGTTCGGCCAGCTCGCGGGTCGGCACCAGCACCAGGGCGCGCACCGAGTTGGCCGCCACCACCGGCCCCTCCAGCATCAGCCGTTGCAGCAGCGGCAGGGCGAAGCCGGCGGTCTTGCCGGTACCGGTCTGGGCCGCGGCCATCAGGTCGCGGCCCTTGAGAATCGGCGGAATGGCCTGGGTCTGGACGGCGGTCGGGGTCTGGTAGTCGAGGCCCTCGAGGCTGCGCAGCAGCGGCTCGATCAGACCAAGGGAGGCGAAAGTCATGGTGGTTTAACCGGGCGTCAGCGCGCGAATGCAAAGACGCGCAGTTTAACAGCCCGGCGCCGGCCGGCGCTCAGTTCAGTCGCGCCAGGGCCTGGCCGATCTTCGCCGCTGGAACCTTCTGCAGGCGGCACAGCAGCTCGTGGCTGACCTCGGCGACGCCATGGCGCTCGCGCAGCAGCGCGGCCATGAAGGTGAGCAGGTTGGCCGCCATCTCGGCGTCGGCCAGGGCGCGGTGGGCCTGCCCGGTGTCCGGCAGGCGCGCCCAGCGGTTGAGCACGCCGAGCTTGTGGCTCGGCGCCTGGGGCAGCAGGCGCCGCGCCAGCAGCAGCGAACAGGCGAACGGCTGCAGGCGCCGACGGCCGACCAGGGCCAGCTCGGCATCCCAGAACTTCTGGTCGAAGGAGGCGTTGTGCGCCAGCAGCGGCGCATCGCCGACGAACGCGGCCACCTCGCGCATCACCTGGGCCGCCGGCGGCGCGTCGCGCAGCATGGCGTTGCTGATGCCGGTGAGCTGGTCGATGAACGGTGGCACCCGCGCGCCGCTGTTCATCAGGCTCTGGTAGCGGGCGACGATGCGCCCGCCCTCGAGCAGGGCCACGCCGATCTCGGTGGCACGCGCGCCCTGGGCCGGGGACAGGCCGGTGGTCTCGAAGTCGAGCACGGCGATACGTTCTGCCGGCATGCTCAGTTCCTCAGCAACAGCGCGCCTTCGATCGGCACGTAGCGGCTGGCCGCGCGCACCAGCGATTGCGCGGTCAGGCCCGGCACGCCATAGGCCAGCGCCTCGACACCCAGGCTGCGCACCTTGTCCAGCAGCAGGTCGAAGTCGCCGTCGCCCGAGGCCAGCACCACCTGGTCAACCCTGGGCGCGGCATCCAGCACATCGATGCAGATGCCGACGTCCCAGTCGCCCTTGGCCGAGCCATCGCTGCGCTGGATATAGGGCTTGAGCTTCACGCTGAAGCCGAGGTTGCGCAGGATCTGCTGGAACTGCTGCTGCTTGGCGTCGCCACGGTCGATAGCATAGGCGTAGGCCTCGACGATCCGCCCCTCACGGCTGACCTCGGCCCAGAGCGCGGCATAGTCGAAGTGGCAGCCATAGGCCTGGCGCACCGTGTAGTAGAGGTTCTGCACATCGGCAAACAGGGCGATCGACTTCACCGCGAATTCTCGCTGGGCGACTGACCAGGGCCAGCGCCGGGGTTAGGGCCGGCCAGTATGCCCTCTGCAGGCGCGCAGGTGTGACCGCGCAGACGGCTTGCGCCGGATCTCAGAGCCGCACGCGCCGCTCAGCGTCCGGCGCGCTGCGGCTTGAGCCCCGACAGCCGCGGCAGCAGGAGGCGCTCGAACAGCCGCGGGAAGTAGCGCGCGAGAATGCGCGCGCGCCAGCCCAGGTTCGACAGTATCAACAGCCGCTTGCGCTTGAGCGCGCCCCGGTAGATGGCCTCGGCAACGTCCTGGGGCGAGGCCACCCGGCCCATGGCCAGCGGCGGCTGGGCGCTCACCGCGCCGTCACCGACCAGGGCGTTCTTGCGCAGGTCGGTGGCGGTGAAGCCGGGACAGACCAGCATGACGTTGACCTTCGAGGCCTTGAGCTCGGAGCGCAGGGTCTCGAACAGGCCGTGCAGGGCATGCTTGCTGGCGTTGTACGCGCTGCGATAGAGCAAGGGGGCGAAGCCCGACAGTGAGCTGAGCACTATGATCTGCCCGCCGCGCTCGATCAGGCTCGGCAGCGCCGCCCGGGTGCAGTGCAGGGCGCCGAAGAAGTTGACCGCCATGACCCGCTCGAATACCGCCAGCTCGGTTTCGGCGAACGGGCTGCGATGGGTGATGCCGGCGTTGTTGACCAACAGGTCGATGCCGCCGAAGCGCTCGACCGCCAGCGCCACCGCCTGTTCCACCGCCGTGGCGTCGGCCACGTCGCAGACCAGGCCCAGGGCCTCGGCATTGTGGTGATCGGCCAGGTGCTGGACCAGGCTGTCGAGGGCGTGCTGCTGCAGATCCAGGATCACCAGGCGGGCACCGGCCTGGGCCATGCGCACCGCCAGCGCCCGGCCGATGCCGGCGCAGCCGCCGCTGATCAGCACCACCTTGCGCTCGAAAACCCTGCTGGCAAACACCTTGCGATACATACCCTGCCCCCCGGCGACCTAATGCTGTGATTCCAGGCCTGCACTACAACCGGTTATGGCTGCCATCGCAACAGGGCGGCGTGCCGGTTCGCTTGCAGCCGCAGAAGAACAGGGTCTCGCTGACCTGGGCGTGGAACTTCAGCGGCGCGATGCCGCTGCCCTTGTGGCTGCCGTCGCAGAACGGCTGGGTCGCGCTGCGCCCGCAGCGACACCAGAAGTAGTCCTGGCCGGCCTGCACGGCGACTTCATAGGGCCCGCGCTGGGCAATCAATGCTTCGCTCATCGGCGCTCCTCGTACGACACAGGGAGCGGCAAGCCCCACCCTCGCCGGCTGACCCAGGGTCGGCAGGCGCAAGCTTCTAGGGTATGCTCGCCGCGTTCTCAGCATAGTCCAGCCGATAGAAGTCCAGCCCGCCATGCCCCGCCCGCTGCGTATCACCCTGCTCGCCCTGCTTGCCGTCATGCTCCTGCTGGCCGCCCTGCTCGCCCTGCTCTACGGCCTGTCCTGGCGCCCGGCGGCGCAGGAGACGGCGCAGGTCAGCTGCCCGCCGAACGCGCCGCAGCTGCAACCCGGTCAGGCGCTCAAGGTGATGACCTGGAACGTGCAGTACCTGGCCGGCAAGAACTATGTGTTCTGGTACGACCTGGCCGACGGCGCCGGCCCGCACCAGCGCCCCAGCGCCCAGGACCTGGCGCTGACCCTGGACGAGGTGGCGCGGGTGGTGCGCGACGAGGCGGTGGACCTGGTCCTGCTGCAGGAACTGCACGACGGCGCCAAGGCCAGCGACTATCAGGACCAGTTGGCCCTGCTGCAGGCGCGCCTGGGCCAGCTCTATCCCTGCAGCAGCCAGGCCTTCTACTGGAAGGCGCCCTTCGTGCCCCACCCGAAGATCCTCGGCAGCGTCGGCATGAAGCTCGGTACCCTCAGTCGCTACCGCATCGAGCGCGCCGAGCGCCTGCAGCTGCCGCGCATCCCGGCCGACCCGCTGAGCCGCGCACTGAACCTGCAGCGCGCCCTGCTGGTGAGCTACCTGCCGATCCGCCAGGGCGGTTATCTGGCCGCGATCAACACCCATTTCGATGCCTTCGCCCAGGGCGATGACACCATGGCCCGGCAGGTGGCGATGACCAGCGGCCTGCTCGACCGTCTGCAAGCCGAAAGGAGCCCCTGGCTGCTCGGCGGCGACCTCAACCTGCTGCCGCCCGGCCAGTACCAGCAGTTGGCCGCCGATCGGCGCAGCTGGTACTCGCCGACCAGCGAACTCGACAGTCTGGCCCGGCGCTACCCGATGATTCCCAGCCTGGAACAGGCCAACGGCGCCGAACAGGCCGCCTGGTATACCCACGTCCCCAATGATCCGCGGGTGTCCAGGGCCGATCGCACCCTCGACTACCTGTTCCACAGCCCCCTGCTGACCCGCCTCGATGCCCAGGTGCGCCAGCACGATACCCTGCGCATCTCCGATCATTTGCCGCTGGTGGCGCGCCTGCTGCTGCCGGCGCTCGACTAGGCTCAAGGCAGGCGACGCTATCGCAGCGGCTGATGGCCGATAGTCGCAATGCCTGACCATAACGGAGAAAGCGGTTAAGCCGCCCGGTGCGCGATGCCGAGAATAGTCTTGCTACTGCTGCTGGCGCTCGCGGGTGCCGGCCTCGCCCCTGAACCGCTGGCGGCCGAACCCCTGCAGCCCAAGGTCCAGGTCGGCTACTACGAGTTCCCCCCCTACGCCTACAGTGACGAATTGGGCCAACCCCGCGGCGCCTTCCTGCGCCTGACCCGCCGCCTACTGCGACACGCCGGCTACCAGGTCGAGATTCGCAGCTACCCGAGCACCCGCCTGTATCACGGCCTGCTCGACGGCAGCGTGCATCTGTGGCCCGGCGCGCCCGGCAAGCGGGAGCTTCGCGAGCACACCCTGGAGTCGCGCACCCAGGCCGGCGAGATCCAGCTCAACCTTTATCACCTGCCCGGCACCCCGACGCCGCGACTGCCCGAGGACCTGCGCGGCCGCCGGGTAATCCTGATCACCGGCTACACCTACTGGAAGCCCTACAGCGACTGGCTGGCCGACCCCAACCTGGGCGTGCTGAGCGACCGCACCGCCCAGCACAGCTCGGCGCTGGAAATGCTCCAGCGCGGCCGCGGCGATTTTCTGCTCGACTACCAGACCCCGGTGGAACAGGCGCGCCGGGGCCTGGAGATGCCTGCGCTGCCCTTCGTCGAGTTGCAGCGGATTCCACTGAAGTTCATCGTCTCGCGCCACGCGCCGGACGCCGAGGCCCTGCGCGACGCCCTGGACCGGGCCTACCAGGAACTCAGCGCGGCCGGCGCCAAGCTCGACCTGCCCTGAATATCCGCTTTCAGCGGCGCGGCTTGGCGCGGGCGGTGGGCTCGGCGATCAAGGGGTCGTCGGGCCAGTAGTGCTTCGGGTAGCGCCCCTTCAGGTCCTTCTTCACCTCGGCGTAGGTCGTGGCCCAGAAACTGGCCAGATCCTGGGTCACCTGCACCGGCCGCCGCGCCGGTGACAGCAGGTGCAGCTTGAGCGGCTGCCGGCCGCCGGCAATCCGCGGCGTTTCGCTCAGGCCGAACAGCTCCTGCAGGCGCACCGCCAGCACCGGCGGCTGCTCGGCGTAGTCGATCGCCAGGCGCGAGCCCGAAGGCACCTGCAGGCTGCGCGGCGCCTGCTCGTCCAGACGCTGCGGCAACGGCCAGGGCAGTTGGGCGGCGAGGATGGCGGGCAGATCCAGTTCGGCGAAATGGGCCAGACGACTGACCGGACCGAGAAAGGGCCCCAGCCAGTCCTGCAAAGTCTCAAGCAGCGCGGCGTCGGAAAGATCCGGCCAGTCGCTCGCGCCTTGCTGCGCCAGGTCGAGCCGGCGCAGCAGGGCGATGCGCGCCTGCCACTGGCGCAACTCGGGGGTCCAGGGCAGCAGGGCCAGGCCCTTGCGCCGCACCAGGCCGAGCAACGCCTGGCTGCGCGCCTGCTCGTCCAGCCCTGCCAGCGGCGCGCGCTCGAGCACCAATTCGCCGACCCGGCGCTGACGCTCGGCACGCAACAGGCCCTCACGCTCGTCCCATTGCAGCTCGTCGCGCTCACTGACCTGCTCGGCCAGCACCGTATCGAACAGCGCCGGATCGAGCTCGGCGGCCAGGTAGATGCGCTCCTCGCGCTGGCCCTGGCGGCTACCCAGATCGGCGATCACCAGCCACTCATGCTTCATCAGCGCGTCGGCCTCGGCGAACAGGGCGGCGCGGCCGTTGGCCAGGCGGTACTGGCCGCCGCCCTCGCGACGCTGACGCGCCACCCGGTCCGGATAGGCCAGCGCCAGCAGGGCGCCCAGCCAGCGCGGATGCGCCGGGTCGGCCACCGCGGCGCTGACCGCCTGCCGTTGCACAAGGCCCTGGAACTGCCGGGCCAGCTGGCGCGCGCGCTGCACCCCGCCCTGGGCGCCGCGCGCCGGCTTCTGCACGCCGGCCAGCAGAGCCACACGGCTGTGCAGGTCGGCCCCGGCGCCACGCAGCAGGTCGCGCTCCGAGAGCAGCGCGGCCAGATCGCAAGCCAGGGCGCCCAGGCCCAGATCCTGGCCGCGCAGCAGCAGATGGGCCAGGCGCGGATGGGCCGGCAGTTCGGCCATGGCCTGGCCCTGGGCGGTCAGCGCGCCTTGCTCGTCGAGGGCGCCGAGCCGCGTCAGCAGATCGCGGGCCTGGGCGTACGCCGCCGCCGGCGGCGGATCGAGCCAGACCAGTTCCTGCGGGCCAACGCCCCAGCGCGCCAGCTGCAGGGCCAGGCCGGCGAGATCGGCCGCAAGGATTTCCGCGCCGGCATAGGCGGCCAGTTGCTCATGCTGGCTCTGCGACCACAGCCGGTAGCAGACGCCCGGTTCCAGGCGGCCGGCGCGGCCGGCGCGCTGGGTGGCGCTGGCGCGCGAGATGCGCTGGGTATCCAGGCGGGTCATGGCGCTGCCCGGGTCGAAGCGCGGCACCCGCTCCAGGCCGGCATCCACCACCACGCGCACGCCCTCGATGGTCAGGCTGGTCTCGGCAATGTTGGTGGCCAGCACCAGCTTGCGCGTGCCAGCCGCCGCCGGCTCTATGGCCGCGCGCTGGGCCGCCAGGTCCAGTTCGCCGTGCAGCGCACAGAGGCGGATCTCGGCGCGTGCGCCGAGGCGCTCCTGCAGGTGCTCCTGGACCCGGCGGATCTCCGCCTGGCCGGGCAGAAACACCAGCAGGCTGCCGGACTCCTCGGCCAGCGCCTGCAGCACCGTCTGCACCACCCGCGGTTCTATCCAGTCGCCGGGCGCCGGCGCCTGGCCCCAGCGAATCTCCACCGGATACTGGCGCCCGGCACTGCGCAGCACCGGCGCGTCGTCGAGCAGCCCGGCCAGGCGTTCGCCCTCCAGGGTGGCCGACATCAGCAGAATCTTCAGCGCCGGTTCGCCACTGTCGGTGCCGCGCAGCAGGCTG
>JBFHKK010000130.1:0-6946 GCA_041595475.1 Pseudomonas sp.
CTCCAAGAGCGACAGATGCAGGAGCAGGTCCTTGATGTGCAGCACGCCGACGAATTCCTCGTGGGCCTCGTCGTACACCGGATAGCGGCTGTACTTGTGCCGGCGAAACACGCTGAAGACCTCGTCGAGACTGGCATTGAGCTCGAGGTAGACCAGGTCCTCGCGGGAATTGGCCCAGTCCACCACCTCCAGTTCGCCCAGTTCCACCGCCGAGGCCAGCACGCGCATGCCCTGGTCGCCCGGATCGCGGGCGCGGCTGGAGTGGAGGATCAGCTTGAGCTCGTCGCGACTGTAGTGGTGCTCGTGGTGCGGCCCCGGCTCGTCCTGGCCGGCGAACCGGAGGATGGCATTGGCGCTGGCATTGAGCAGGTAGATGGCCGGATACATCAGCCAGTAGAACAGGTACAGCGGCGCGGCGGTCCACAGCGACAGCAGCTCGGGTTTGCGAATCGCCCAGGACTTGGGCGCCAACTCGCCGACCACTATGTGCAGGTAGCTGATGATGGCGAAGGCGGTGAAGAAGGCGATGCCGCTGATCAGGGCCTGGGAGCTGATGCCCATTCCGGCCAGCAGGGGTTCGAGCAGGTGGGCGAAGGCCGGTTCGCCGACCCAGCCCAGGCCCAGCGAGGCCAGGGTGATGCCCAGCTGGCAGGCCGACAGGTAGGCGTCCATCTGCTCGTGCACGGTGCGCAGGATGTGCCCGCGCCAGCCGTGTGCCTCGGCCAGGGCCTCGACCTTGGTGGCGCGCAGGCGGACGATGGCGAATTCGGCGGCGACGAAGAAACCGTTGAGCAGAACCAGGAAGAGGGCGAAAAGAACCAGGCCAAAATCGGCGAAATAGCTGGCGGCAGTGTAGGGGGCGGGGTCCATGGAAGGTTCGGTTGACTGATGACCGCTAGAGAGTGGGGGCTGGCGTGAGGCTTTGCAAGCCTTGGCGCCTCAGCCGGCGCGCCGGGCGATCAGTGCGCCGGGGAAATGGCAGGTGAAGGTGCTGCCTTTGCCCAGGCTGCTGCTGATGTCCAGGCGCGCGCGATGGCGCAGCAGCACGTGCTTGACGATCGCCAGGCCGAGGCCGGTGCCGCCGGTGTTGCTGGCGCGGCTTTCGTCGACCCGGTAGAAGCGCTCGGTCAGGCGCGGCACGTGCTTGGCGGCGATGCCCGGGCCCTGGTCCTGCACGGCCAGATTGGCGCCCTGCTCGTCGCCCCAGCAGCGCACCTGGATCTCGCTGCCCGGCGGACTGTACTTGACCGCGTTGAACACCAGATTGGAGAAGGCGCTGCGCAGCTCGGTCTCGCTGCCTCTGAGCCTGAGCTGCGGGTCGGCCTCCAGCACTATCCGGTGTTGCCGCTCCCCGGACAGGGCCCGGGCGTCCCGGGCGATCGACTGCAGCAGCGGCTCGATGGTCACCGGCTGGTTGTCGGAGGGATAGTCGGTGGCCTCCAGCTTGGCCAGCAGGAGCAGGTCGTTGAGCAGGTTCTGCATGCGCCCACCCTGCTCGCGCATCTGCTGCAGCGCGCGCAGCCAGCGACCGTCGAGCCCGGTGGCGTTGTCCAGCAGGGTCTCCAGGTAGCCGCTGATTACCGTCAGCGGCGTACGCAGCTCGTGGGAGACGTTGGCGACGAAGTCCTTGCGCATCTGTTCCAGCTGATAGAGGCGGGTGACGTCGCGCACCAGCATCAGATGCTCCTGGTTGCCGTACTCGGTGATATGGAACTGCAGATGACGGCGGTTGCTCAGGGGCGAGGGCAAATCCAGGGGTTCGTGGTACTTGCCCTTGTCGAAGTAGTCCTTGAAGCGCGGATCGCGCAGCAGGTTGCCGATCGCCTGGCCGCTGTCCTGCGGGGTCTTCAGCCCCAGCAGACGTTCGGCGGCCTGGTTCCACCATTCCAGGTTGCCGTCGCGGTCGAGCATGATCACGGCGTCCTTGAGCGCCGCGGTCGACTCCTGCACCCGGTCGATCACCGCCTGCAGGCGGCCGCGCGCGCGCAGGTCGCGGCGCTGCATGTGGTAGATGCTGTCGTAGATCTCGCCCCAGATGCCGTGGCCGTCCGGCGGCGCGTCGCCGGGCCTGTGCTCCTGCAGCCAGCGGTGCAGGCGCAGCAATTGCTGGAGGACCCAGACCAGATAGGCACCCAGGCCGATGACCAGGGCCCAGGCGTACTCACCCGTGAGCAGGCCGAGCAGCAGGCAGGCGCCGATCAGCAGCAGTAGGCGGCGCACCAGGGCGCCGCGCCAGTTGTGAGTCACGTGCAAGTCATCCGCGGGTCATCCCCTTTGCGCCGGCGGCGGCGCGCAGGTCCGTCAGCTTTTGGTGGAGAAACGATAACCGGTTCCACGCACGGTCTGCACCAGGCTTTCGTAGGCCTCGCCGAGGGCCTTGCGCAGACGGCGGATGTGCACGTCGACGGTACGCTCCTCGACATAGACATTGCCGCCCCAGACCTGGTCGAGCAACTGGCCGCGGGTATAGGCGCGTTCCTGGTGGGTCATGAAGAACTGCAGCAGGCGGTATTCGGTGGGGCCCATCTCGGCCGGCGTGCCGTCGATGGTGACGCGATGGCTGATCGGGTCGAGCAGCAGACCGCCGACCTCGATGGGGCCGTCCTGCTCGCTGGGGCCGGCGCGGCGCAGCACGGCCTTGAGCCGGGCGACCAGTTCGCGCGGCGAGAACGGCTTGGTGATGTAGTCGTCGGCGCCGACCTCAAGGCCCTGGATCTTGTTGTCCTCTTCGCCCTTGGCGGTGAGCATGATGATCGGGATGTCGCTGGTCAGCTCGTCACGCTTGAGGCGCCGGGCCAGTTCGATGCCGCTGGTGCCCGGGAGCATCCAGTCGAGCAGGATCAGATCCGGCTTGCGATCGACGATCAGGGCATGGGCCTGCTGGCTGTTCTCCGCTTCCAGGGTCGCATAGCCGGCCATTTCCAGGGCTACGGCGATCATTTCGCGAATCGGTGCTTCGTCGTCGACGATCAGGATGTGCTTGCCAACCATGGGTTCTGCCTCGGTGCGTTCAACAGTCTTCGCGGCATTAGATAGCGCCATTATTGCAGTGATGTGACAGTGCCGCTGCCTGAGTGACGAGTTGTCGATCAGCGCAGGGCGTAATCCAGGACGATGCCGAGCAGGATCGCCAGCCCGGCCCAGTGGTTGTGCAGGAAGGCGTTGAAGCAGGCCATGGGCTTGCGATTGCGGGTCTTGTGGTATTGCCAGGCGAAGCAGGCGGCCGCCGCCAGCAAACCGACGTGGAAGGCCGCGCCCAGCTCGAAGCGGCTGCCGGCCAGCAGCAGGCACAGCAGGGCCAGGCCCTGGAGGATGGCGATGATGGTTCGATCGGCCTCGCCGAACAGGATGGCGGTGGACTTGACCCCTATCTTCAGGTCGTCCTCGCGGTCGGTCATGGCGTAGTAGGTGTCGTAGGCCACGGTCCACAGCAGGTTGGCGATATACAGCAGCCAGGCCTCGGCCGGCAGGCTCCCGGTCTCGGCGGTGAAGGCCATCGGCATGCCCCAGGAGAAGGCGGCGCCCAGCACCACCTGGGGATAGAAGGTGTGGCGCTTCTGGAAGGGGTAGCAGGCGGCTAGGGCCAGACCGCCAAAGGACAGCCAGACGGTGCTGGCATTGGTGAACAGCACCAGGACGAAGGCCAGCGCCACCAGGAGGGCGAACAGGATCAGGGCCTCGCGCGGTTTGACCTTGCCACTGGCCAGGGGGCGGGCGCGGGTGCGGCCGACGTGGCCGTCGAAGTGGCGGTCGGCGTAGTCGTTGATCACGCAGCCTGCGGCGCGCATGAGGATCACGCCGAGGACGAAGATCAGCAGGTTCTTCGCACTCGGCACGCCCTCGGCCGCGACCCACAGCGCCCACAGCGTCGGCCACAGCAGCAGGTAGATGCCGACCGGCTTGTCCAGGCGCATCAGCTGGATGAAGTCCCAGGCGCGCGGGTGCAGGCGATTGAGCGACTTCAGCAGGCGGGTGTACATCGACGCGTCTCCGTGCGGGTTGCGCGGATTATACGGGCTCTGCCGCGGCTAGGTCGCCTGCTCGCCGCCGAGGGCGACACCGGCTGCCGACCAGAGCGCCGGCAGGAACACCTCGACCACCAGCACGCCGAGGGTGCCGCGGGTGAAGCAGGAGCGTCGAGCCCACAGGCGTTCGCCGCGCACCTCGGGCGGCAGCCAGAGCGCCGGGTAGTGGCAAGCCTGCAGGGCGCCGCGGTCGAAGGCGCGATCGCTGAACAGCAGTTCGCCGAGGGAGCGGCTGCCGAGCTGGTCGAGGGCCAGGCCCGAGCCCACCAGGGCGCTATGGGCCGCCACACTGCGGGCGAACACCCAGGGCTGGCCGTGGCCGCGCAGGAAGACTTCGCGCACCCAACCGAGGCTGGCCTCGGCCACGCCCAGGGCGCTGCATTCGTCGCTGCGCAGGCGCTGCCAGCCCTCGCTCAGCGGCGTGACGCTGAAGGCGCCTGCCGACAGGGCGGTCAGGCGGCGGGTCAGGGAATCTTCGTTGAACAGCCAGTCACGCACCCCGGGAGCCGGAGAGGGATGCAGCTGACCGGCTGTCAGCCAGCGCGGCGGGTGGGCGAGGGCGGCGTGGGCCACGGGCTGGACCATAGCGGTTGCGAGGCCGGCGAGTTTAGCAATCCCGGCTGCCTGGGCGGTAGCTCGCATGCGGGCCTTGCGCCTGGCCGGGTGGCAGGCAGGCGGTGATCCGCCGTTCGGTGGCTTGGCGCACCCGTGCAATTGCGGTAGCGTGCGCTGGCGCGACACCTTGAGATACACCAGAGGTAATTATGAAGAAGTGGCAATGCGTGGTCTGTGGGCTGATTTACGACGAAAGCCAGGGCTGGCCAGACGAAGGCATCGCTGCCGGTACCCCGTGGCAGGACGTGCCGGAAGACTGGCTGTGCCCGGACTGCGGCGTCGGCAAGCTGGATTTCGAGATGATCGAGATCGCCTGAGCAGAGCCATCCCGCCTGGCGGTCGCGGCCGCCGTCTGCACGAGGCGCCAGGCCGGCGCCCGTCCTTCAGGGCTCAGACAGTTGCCCTGGCGTGGAGACCCCGATGAGCAAGTGGCAATGCATTGTCTGTGGCTTCATCTATGACGAGGCCGCCGGCCTGCCGGAAGAGGGCATAGCGCCCGGCACCCGCTGGGACGAGATTCCCGCCGACTGGGTCTGCCCCGATTGCGGTGCCGGCAAGGCCGATTTCGAGATGATCCAGATCGACTGATCGAGCGAGGCCGGGCCTGGCCCTGGGCGCGCGCTCGACCCCGGCATGCGCCGAGTTTGCGCGCCCGTAATGAGGAACAATTGATGAGTGCACCCCTGGTGATCGTCGGCACCGGCCTGGCCGGCTACAACCTGGCCAAGGAGTTTCGCAAGCTCGACGGCGACACGCCCTTGCTGCTGATCACGGCCGACGACGGTCGTTCCTACTCCAAGCCCATGCTCTCGACCGGCTTCGCCAAGCACAAGGACGCCGACGGCCTGGTGATGGCCGAGCCGGGGGCCATGGCCGAGCAGCTGAACGCCGAGATCCGCACCCATACCCGGGTCACCGCCATCGACCCCGAGCGCCAATGTCTGTGGATCGGCGAGGAGGCGCTCGCCTACCGAGATCTGGTGCTGGCCTGGGGCGCCGAGGTGATCCGGGCACCGGTGGCCGGCGATGGCCAGGACGCCATCTTTTCGATCAATGACCTGGAGGATTACGCCCGTTTCCGTGCGGCCGCCGCAGGCAAACGCCGGGTGCTGCTGCTCGGCGCCGGGCTGATCGGCTGCGAGTTCGCCAACGACCTCAGCAGCGGCGGATTCGAAGTCGAGCTGGTGGCACCCTGCGAGCAGCTGATGCCCGGCCTGCTGCATCCGGTCGCCGCTGCAGCGGTGCAGGCCGGGCTGGAGAGCCTGGGCGTGCGTTTTCATCTGGGCCCGGTACTCGACAGCCTCAATCACCAGGGCGAGGCACTGCAGGCGCAATTGTCCGATGGCCGCCGGCTCAGCTGCGATCTGGTGATCTCGGCCATCGGTTTGCGCCCGCGCATCGAACTGGCCAAGTCCGCCGGCCTGGCGGTCAATCGCGGGGTCATGGTCGATCGGCAGCTGCGCAGCTCGCAGGCGCATATCTATGCCCTGGGCGATTGCGCCGAGGTCGATGGCCTCAACCTGCTCTATGTGATGCCGCTGATGAGCTGCGCGCGAGCCCTGGCCCAGACCCTGGCCGGGCGTCCGACTGCGGTCGGCTACGGTCCCATGCCGGTCACCGTGAAGACCCCGGTTTGCCCGCTGGTGGTCTCGCCGCCGCCGCCGGGGATGCAGGGCCAGTGGTCGGTGGAGGGCAGCGGCCGCGACATCAAGGCGCTGTGCCGGGATGCCGACGGGGCCCTGCTGGGCTATGCCCTGACGGGCGCCGCGGTGCAGGAAAAGCTTGCGCTGAACAAGCTGTTGCCGCCGCTGCTGGCATAAATGCAGCCGGCTATGGCCAATATGCCTGCGGATTCTCTGCGCAATGCCGGGGCCAAGACTGGCGTGGTCCCCGATCGCGTGCCATCCTCCCTGGGTCTGTCGCAGCGCAGCGCTGTTGCGGCTCCTCGGGCGCTGTTCTGGATGAGCAGCATGAACACAACAACAACAACCCTTAGAAGAGGCATCTATGCGTAAACCGGAACTCGCCGCCGCCATCGCGGAAAAGGCCGATCTCACCAAGGATCAAGCCAGCCGCGTGCTCAACGCCGTGATCGAGGAAATCACCGGCGCCCTGAACCGCAACGACAGCGTGACCCTGGTCGGCTTCGGTACCTTCGTTCAGCGCCATCGCGGTGCTCGCACCGGCAAGAACCCGCAAACTGGCCAGCCGGTGACCATCAAGGCCAGCAACACGGTCGCCTTCAAGCCGGGCAAGTCGCTGAAAGACGCGGTCAACTGATGCCGCCCGTCCGGAGCCTCGCGGGC
>JBFHKK010000131.1:0-6943 GCA_041595475.1 Pseudomonas sp.
CGGCCTGCCGCTGAACCTGGCCATCGGCGACCGCCTCTACTGGCTGTCCACCGGTGCCTACACCACCAGCTACAGCGCCGTGGAATTCAACGGCTTCCCGCCGCTCAAGGCCTACTACCTGTAAGGCTCGGCCCAGAATGCACAAGACCCGCCCCGGCGGGTCTTGTGCATTTCAGGGGCATCGAGCGGCGCTCGCTGGGGTGCGCGCAGGCAAACCGGGGCCTTTTCCCCGCGACGCCGCGGCTCTAAGCTTGAGGCTATGAACAGACGCATACTGCTGAACTGCGACATGGGCGAGAGCTTCGGCGCCTGGACCATGGGCGACGACACCCTGGCCATGCCCCTGGTCGATCAGGCCAACCTGGCCTGCGGCTTCCATGCCGCCGACCCCTTGATCATGCGGCGCACCGTCGAGTTGGCGGTGCAGCACCAGGTGCGCATAGGCGCACACCCCTCCTATCACGATCTGGTCGGCTTCGGCCGCCGCCATCTGGCCTGCACGCCGGAGGAGGTCACCGCCCTGGTCCTCTATCAGATAGGTGCGCTGGAGGCCTTCTGCCGCGCCGCCGGCACCCAGGTGGCCTACGTCAAGCCCCATGGCGCGCTCTATCTGGACATGGTGCGTAACGACAACCTCCTGGCCGCCGTGCTCGACGCCTGCGCCCTCTACCGCAAGGGCCTGCCCTTGATGGTGATGGCGCTGCCGGACAATCGCCGCGAACTGGAGTTCGCCGACGCCGCCGACGTGCCGCTGATGTTCGAGGCCTTCGCCGACCGCGCCTACCTGGCCGACGGCCAGCTGGCGCCGCGCCGCCTGGCCGAGGCGGTGCATCGCGATCCGCAGCGCATTCTCGAGCAGGGCCTGGCCATCGCCCGCGGCGAGGCCTTCGCGGATATCGACGGCAAGCCGCTGCAGCTCTGCGCCGACAGCCTCTGCGTGCACGGCGACAACGCCGAATCGCTGGCCGTGCTGCGGCGCCTGCGGGCCTTGCTGGACGCCGCATGATCCGCCTCGAGCCAGCCGGCGCCGAGGCCCTGCTGCTGGTGCTGGCCGAGGCGCCCGACGCCGCACTGCCGCAGCGCCTGGCCGTGCTGGCCGAGCGCATCCGCCAGGAACTCGGGCCGCTGCTGCGCGACCTGGTGCCCGGCTGGACCAGCCTGCTGCTGCATTATGACCTGACCCGTACCCATCACCTGGAGCTGGCCGAGCGCCTGACGCCCTTGCTCGAGCGCTGGCTGCGCGAGCCGCCGGCGGCGGTCGGCGCCGGGACGCTGCACGAGATTCCGGTCTGGTATGCCGGCGCCGACCTGGCCGAGGTCGCGCGCCAGAGCGGACTCGGGGTCGAGGCCTTGATCGCCCTGCACAGCGGCACCGAGTACCGGGTCGGCGCCATCGGCTTCGCCCCGGGCTTCGCCTACCTCGGCGAGTTGCCCGAGGCCCTGGTGCTGCCGCGCCGGGCCACCCCGCGCACGGCGGTGCCGGCCGGCAGCCTGGCGATCGCCGAACGCCAGACGGCGATCTATCCGCAGGCCTCGCCGGGCGGCTGGCACCTGATCGGCCTGTGCCCCTGGCGCCTGTTCGACGCCGCCCAGGCGCCGCCCTGTCCCCTGGCGCTGGGCGACCGGGTGCGCTTCGTGGCCATCGACGAGGCGGCCTTCCGCGCCGCCGGTGGTCCCTTGTGAGCGGCCTGCGGGTGATCCGGCCGGGGCCGCTGAGCCTGTTGCAGGACGAGGGCCGGCACGGCTGGCAGCATCTCGGCGTCTCGCCCGCAGGCCCCATGGACCAGCAGGCCGCGGCCTGGGCCAACCGCCTGCTGGACAACCCCTGGGGTACGCCGCTGCTGGAAGTCGCCCTGGGTCATGTCGAACTGCAGAGCGAGCTGGATACCTGGCTGGCGCTGACCGGCGCGCAGGTTGCGGCGACCCTCGATGGTCAACCGCTGCTGCCCTGGTCGCGCTTCGCCGTGGGCGCCGGCCAGCGTCTGCAGCTGGACTATGTCCACAGCGGTCAGCGCGCCTACCTGGCCGCGCCCGGTGGCTTCCAGGCGCCGCAGGTACTCGGCAGCGTCAGCACCCAGGTGCGCGAAGGCCTGGGTGGGCTGCACGGGCGCGGCGAGCCCCTGTGCGAGGGCGATCTGCTGGCCTGTCGGCCGGCTCGGTTCGAGCGGGCGCTGAGCGTGCCCTGGCGCTATCGGCCGGACTACCGGGCCACGCCGCTGCTGCGGGTGATCACCGGCGGCGATGCCGTGGCCTTCGAGCCCGACCAGTTGCAGGCCTTCTTCGCCCAGAGCTGGACCCTGAGCGCCCACTCCGACCGCATGGGCGCGCGCCTCCAGGGCGAGGCGCTGCAGGCGCCGCGGCGGCAATGGTCGCTTGGGGTGAGTCGTGGTGCCATCCAGGTGCCCGCCGATGGCCAGCCGATCATCCTTCAGGCCGATCACCAGACCATGGGCGGTTACCCGATTCTCGGCTGGCTGCATCCGCTGGATCAGAATCGCCTGGCCCAGTGTTCGCCCCACCAGAGTCTTCGCTTCACCCCGGTCAGCATCGGCGATGCCCAGGCCGAACTGCGGCGCTTCTACCGCTTCTTCGGCCGCGGGTAGGCGCCGCCTCGGGGGGTAGCTCAGGGCATCTGCACCTCGATGACGCCATCGGCGCTGACCGTTACCTGGCTGCTGCCGGCTTCGATCTGCGGGGTCACCGCCTCGTCCATCATGGCCATGCCCTTGGCCATGTGCATCGGCATCGGCGGCTGGAAGCCGCGGCTGCTCAAATTCAGGCTGACCAGCCGGTAGCCGCTGCCACCCAGGGCCGCGCTGGCCAGCTGCGCGCGGGCCTTGAAGGCGGCGACGGCATCGCCGAGCAGGGCGTCTTCCTGGGTCTTGCGCGTGGCCTCGGCGATGCTGAAATGCATGCCGGCCATCTTCAGCTCCTTGAGCATCTGTCCGGTGAGGCTCGACAGGGCGGCGAAGTCGGCGCTCTCCAGGCGCAGCTCGGCGCGCTCGCGCCAGGCCCTGATCTGCTGCTCCTTGTCGTAGACCGGATAGCTGTGGCGACCGCCCATTTCGATGCTGACGCCCTTGACCGCGCGGGCCTGGGTGATGGCGGCGTTCAGCTGGCGGGTGATCTGCGCGGCGAGGGCGGCCGGGTCACTGCCCTGAGCCTCGCTGTAGAGGGTCACGTGCATCAGGTCGTGGGCCACCTGCTGGCTGACTTCGGTGCCCAGGCTGACCTGGTTGTAGCGCGCCTGGTCGGCTTGGGCGGCGAGGCTGCAGAGAGCGCTGGCACTGAGGACCAGGGCGCTGGCGAGACGAAAGGGCAATGACATGACGACTCCTTTTAAGGGCGCACCCTAGGTGCGATCGATTCCTGTGGGCACTGCTAGCGCTTCGACTCTGCCCGCTACTGGCGGTTCCGCGCAAGGACGACTGCGGCCAGTTGCCGCAGTTGGCCATCCCGCGCCTTGGTTATACTCGCCCGGCTCGCACTCGCAGTGCCCATTGGAGAGTCCATGCCCGCCCCCGTGCAGTTGCTGTCGGCCAGCCGGCAAAATCTCTGGCGCCTGACCCTGATCCGTATCCTGGTGCTGGCCGCCCAGGCCGGCTCTGTCGGTCTGGCCTACAACTCCGGCCTGCTGCCGCTGCCCTGGCTGGAGCTGAGCGTCACCCTGGGTGTTTCCCTGGGATTGTGCCTGCTTACCGCCTTGCGTCTGCGCGGCCCCTGGCCGGTGACCGAGCTGGAGTATGCGGCGCAGCTGGGCTGCGATTTGATCATCCACAGCGTGCTGCTGTACTACGCCGGGGGTTCGACCAATCCCTTCGTGTCCTACTACCTGGTGCCCCTGACCATAGCCGCGGCGACCCTGCCCTGGCTGTTCAGCATGATCCTGGCCGGCCTGGCCCTGGCCGGCTACACGCTTCTGCTGGTCTGGTCGCATCCGCTGGAGTTGCCGCCCGGGCCGCGCGAAACCCTGCTGATCTACGGCATGTGGTTGAGTTTCGCCCTGGCCGCGGCGCTGATCACCTTCTTCGTCGCACGCATGGCCGAGGAATTGCGCCGCCAGGAGGAACTGCGCGCCGAGCGCCGCGAGGAGGGGCTGCGCGACCAGCAGCTGCTGGCGGTCGCCACCCAGGCCGCCGGTGCCGCCCACGAACTGGGTACCCCGCTGGCGACCATGAGCGTGCTGATCAAGGAGCTGCGCCGCGAGCATCAGCAGCCGGCGCTGCAGGAGGACCTGGCGCTGCTGCAGGAGCAGGTCAAGCTGTGCAAGGACACCCTGCAGCAACTGGTGCGCGCCGCCGAGGCCGACCGCCGCCAGGCGGTGGTCGAGCAGTCCTGCGTGGAGTGGCTGGAAACCACCCTCAATCGCTGGCACCTGATGCGTCCCGAGGCCAGTTACCGCTACCAATGTCTGGGCCGTGGCGCGCCGCCGCACCTGATGCCGCCGGCGGACCTGACCCAGGCCCTGCTCAATCTGCTCAACAACGCCGCCGACGCCTGCCCGGACGAACTGGACATCCGTCTGGACTGGGATCATCAGTGGCTGCGCCTGAGCATTCGCGACCACGGCGACGGCGTGCCCTTGGCGATCGCCGAGCAGCTCGGCCGACCGTTCTTCACCACCAAGGGCAAGGGCTTCGGCCTGGGCCTGTTCCTCAGCCAGGCCAGCGTCACCCGTGCCGGCGGCACCGTTAAGCTGTATAACCACGAGGAGGGCGGCACCCTCACCGAGTTGAAGTTGCCGCGAGCCTATGGCCGCGCCTGAGGGGCCGGCGAAGGAGAGAAGCATGACTGACGAACCCCTGTTCGACGGCGAGGAGCGCCCCCATCTGCTGCTGGTCGACGACGACCCCACCTTCACCCGGGTCATGGCCCGGGCCATGAGCAGCCGCGGCCTGCGGGTCTCCACCGCCGCTTCGGCCGAGGAGGGCCTGGCCCTGGCCGAGCAGGATCTGCCCGACTATGCGGTGGTCGACCTGAAGATGGAGGGCGACTCCGGCCTGGTGCTGCTGCCCAGGCTGCTGGCGCTGGACGCCGAGATGCGCGTGGTGATTCTCACCGGCTATTCGAGCATCGCCACCGCGGTGGAGGCGATCAAGCGCGGCGCCTGCAACTACCTGTGCAAGCCGGCCGACGCCGACGACGTGCTGGCTGCGCTGCTCAGCCAGCATGTCGATTTGGACAGCCTGGTGCCGGAAAACCCGATGTCGGTCGACCGCCTGCAGTGGGAGCACATCCAGCGGGTGCTGGCCGAGCACGAAGGCAATATTTCCGCCACCGCTCGGGCCCTCGGCATGCACAGGCGCACCCTGCAGCGCAAGCTGCAGAAGCGCCCGGTGCGGCGCTGAGACCGCCGCCGAACGCCGCGGCCCGGCGTTAAGCCTGGCGGCGCCAGGCGCGGGCGGCGACCACCAGCAGGGTCACTGCGGTCAGCGGCAACACATAGCCGAGCATGGCCTCGCCTAGGGTCTCGGCGAAGGGGCGGCCGCTGGCGCTCAGGATCAGGTAGAGGGTGTAGGCGACGTAGTAGCCGAGAAACAGCAGACCTTCCCAGCGGTTGATCCGGTAGCCGGAGAAGAAGATGGGCAGGCAGGCGATGCTCACCGCGATCATCACCGGGAAGTCGAAGGACAGCGCCTGGTCAGATACCCCGATCGGCAGCGGCGCCACCAGCGAGGCCAGGCCCAGCACGCAGAGCAGGTTGAACAGGTTGCTGCCGACGATGTTGCCCACGGCGATGTCGCGCTCGCCCTTGAAGGCGGCCATGATCGAGGTGGCCAGCTCCGGCAGCGAGGTGCCCACGGCCACCACCGTCAGGCCGATCACCAGCTCCGACAGGCCCAGGGCGCGGGCCAGGCTCACGGCGCCCTCGACCAGAAAGTTGGAGCCGCCGACCAGCAGCACCAGGCCGGCGACGATCAGGCCCAGGTTAATCAGCCAGGCATAGGGCTTGGGCGCCTCGTGCAGGCCGAACTCGGCGGCGAACTCGTCGCCTTCCTGAGCCGGCTCGCGGCGGCTGCTGATGATCAGGAAGCTGGTGTAGGCCAGCACGGCGCTGAACAGCAGCGCGCCATCGAGTCGGCTCAGGGCGCCGTCCCAGGCCAGGGCGAAGGTGAGCAGGCTGGCGCCTATCATCAGCGGCACGTCCAGGCGAATCAGCTGGCGCGAGACGATCAGCGGCGCAACCAGCGCGGTCATGCCGAGAATCAGCAGCACGTTGGCGATATTGCTGCCGATCACGTTGCCGATCGCCAGGTCGCCGCTGCCGTTCCAGGCGGCCTGCACGCTGACCGCCGTTTCCGGGGCGCTGGTGCCGAAGGCGACCACGGTCAGGCCGATGATCAGCGGCGGGATGCCGAACTGTGCGGCCAGTCGGGCGGCGCCGCGCACCAGTACCTCGGCACCGGCGACCAGCAGCACCAGGCCGGCAATCAGAAAGACGAAAGTCATCGGGGTCATGGCAGGGCTCCAGGAAAAGTCGGCATAGCTTATTCATTGGCAGCGACTGCGCCAGTGCCGCCTGTGTCCACTTGTGTCAGTCCAGTGCCTCCAGACGCACCGGTGCGACGCCCTGGCGCAGCATGCCCAGTCCCTCGGCGGCGGCGCGCGACAGATCGATCAGGCGGCCGCGGGCATAGGGACCGCGATCGTTGATGCGCACCGTAACCTGGCGACCGTTGCCCAGGTGGGTGACCCGTACCCGGGTGCCGAACGGCAGGCTGCGGTGGGCGGCGGTCAGGGCGTGCTGGTCGAAGCGCTCGCCGCTGGCGGTCTGCTTGCCGTGATGGCGGGCGCCATACCAGGAGGCCAGCCCCTCGGCATGGTAGCCGCCGTCGTCGCGCCCTGGGCTGGCGCAGCCGGCGAGCAGCCAAGTGGCAAGCAGGGCGAACGCGAAACGCATGGCGGCTCCGTTGTGTGCGGACAAAAAGACGCCGGGCGAGCC
>JBFHKK010000132.1:0-6933 GCA_041595475.1 Pseudomonas sp.
ACTCTCCAGCACCTGCGGCAGCGGCTCGGCGCGCTTGACCAGCAGCGAGGCCTCCTTGAGGCTCAGGGCCTTGATCACGCAGGCCATCTGGCCGCCGGGCAGGCGCAGCTGGCCCTGGCCGTGGCTGCGCCCGGCGGCCGCGGCCTTGGGCGCCGGGCTCGCTGCAGGCGCGGCCGAGGCCGCCGGGGACGGCGCGGCGGCCTGGATCACCTCGGCCGTGCCGCCGGTCAGGGCCGCCAGGGAGTCATTGGCGAAGCCGCTGCTCAGGGGCTTGGCCGCGCCGGCCGCCGAGGCCTGCAGCTTGCCGACCCGGGCCAGGGCCTTTTTCACCTTGGTTACCAATTGCTCGGTGGAGAAGGGCTTGCCGATGAAATCGGAGACGCCGGCCTGAATGGCCTGGACCACGTTCTCCTTGTCGCCGCGGCTGGTCACCATGATGAAGGGCGTGCCCTTGAGGCTGGCCTCCTCGCGGCACCAGCCGAGCAGCTCCAGCCCCGACAGCTCGGGCATTTCCCAGTCACAGAGAATCAGGTCGATGGGCTGGCGGGCGAGCAGCTGCTGGGCCTTGCGCCCATTGATCGCCTCGTGGATCAGCACGCCCGGGAAGTGATCGCGCAAGCCCTTCTTCACCAGGTCTCGGATAAAGGTCGCATCGTCCACCACCAGTACGTTGACTTTACTCATCGGCCACTCCTATTCGGATGGCCCTAGCATAGTCTTGGGGCGTGGCCGAAAGCCAACCCTAAAGGGGTGAGCGGCGCGCCCCGCAGGCGTGCCTGCGGCGACTCAACGCTTGCCGTCGCCGCCCTGGACTTCTTCCTGCATCCGAGCCAGGCCCATGTGCTTGACGTCGGTGCCGCGCACCAGATAGATCACCAGCTCGGCGATGTTGCGCGCGTGGTCGCCGATGCGCTCCAGCGAGCGCAGGGCCCAGATCACGTTGAGCACCCGCGAGATCGAGCGCGGATCTTCCATCATGTAGGTGACCAGTTCGCGCAGGGCGGTCTTGTACTCGCGGTCGACGGTCTTGTCGTACTGGGCGACGGCCAGGGCCTGCTCGGCGTCGAAGCGGGCGAAGGCATCGAGGGCCTGCTGGACCATCTTGCAGACCTGGTCGCCGATATGGCGCACCTCGACATAGCCGCGCGGCGACTCGCCTTCCTCGCACAGCAGGATGGCGCGCTTGGCGATCTTGGTCGCCTCGTCGCCGATCCGCTCCAGATCGATCACCGACTTGGAGATGCTGATGATCAGGCGCAGGTCCGAGGCGGCCGGCTGGCGACGAGCGAGGATGCGCACGCATTCCTCGTCGATGTTGCGCTCCATCTGATTGATCTGATCATCGATCTCGCGCACCTGCTGGGCCAGGCCGGAATCGGCCTCGATCAGCGAATTGACCGCGTCGTTGACCTGCTTCTCGACCAGGCCGCCCATCGCCAGGAGGTGGCTGCGCACCTCCTCCAACTCGGCGTTGAACTGCTGGGAGATGTGGTGGGTGAGGGTGTCTTTGTTGATCATGCTGAAATCCCTGAGTTAACCGGAGGCGTCTAGGCGGATGGGCGGGGCCGTTCGCGCGGCGAACGGCCGCGGCATCAACCGTAACGGCCGGTGATGTAGTCCTCGGTCTGCTTCTTTTCCGGGTTGGTGAACAGGGTATCGGTGTCGCCGTACTCGATCAGCTTGCCCATGTACATGAACGCCGTGTAGTCGGAGACCCGCGCGGCCTGCTGCATGTTGTGGGTGACGATGACGATGGTGTACTTGGTCTTGAGCTCGTAGATCAGCTCCTCGACCTTGAGCGTGGAAATCGGGTCGAGCGCCGAGCAGGGCTCGTCGAGCAACAACACCTCGGGCTGCACCGCCACGGTGCGGGCGATCACCAGGCGCTGCTGCTGGCCGCCGGACAGGCCCAGGGCCGAGTCGTGCAGACGGTCCTTGACCTCGTCCCACAGGGCCGCGCTCTTGAGTGCCCACTCGACGGCCTCGTCGAGCACGCGCTTCTGGTTGATGCCCTGGATGCGCAGGCCGTAGACCACGTTTTCGTAGATGCTCTTGGGGAAGGGGTTGGGCTTCTGAAACACCATGCCCACGCGGCGGCGCAACTCGGCCACGTCCTCGCCCTTGCGGTAGATGTTCTTGCCGTCGATCTTGATCTCGCCGTCGACGCGGCAGCCGTCGACCAGATCGTTCATGCGGTTGAAGGTGCGCAGCAGGGTCGACTTGCCGCAGCCGGACGGCCCGATGAAGGCGGTCACGCGCTTCTTCGGGATGTTCATCTGCACGTCGAACAGCGCCTGCTTATCGCCGTAGTACAGATTCAGCTTGGGCACCTCGATGGCGACGGTCTCGTCCGCCAGGCTGAGGCTCTGCTTGTCGCGGCCCAGGGCGGAGATATCGATGCCGTGGGTGGAAGATTGGTGCTGCATGACAGTCGTCCTACCTAAGCTTTAGATTCAGTTTGCCCGGTCTGGGGCCAGATGGCACGGCCAGACCGGCAGTCTTTGCGGGGCGCGCTCGCGCCGGCGCTGCTTAATGTTCCAGGGCCTTGTACTTCTCGCGCAGGCGATTGCGCAGGTAGACCGCGGAAATGTTGAGCAGGGCAATCACCAGCACCAACAGCAACGCGGTGGCATAGACCAGCGGCCGCGCGGCCTCGACGTTGGGGCTCTGGAAGCCGACGTCGTAGATGTGGAAGCCCAGGTGCATGATCTTCTGATCCAGGTGCAGATAGGGGTAGTTGGCGTTGAGCGGCAGGGTCGGCGCCAGCTTGACCACACCCACCAGCATCAGCGGCGCCACCTCGCCGGCGGCGCGGGCCACGGCCAGGATCAGACCGGTCATCATCGCCGGGCTGGCCATCGGCAGAACCACCCGCCAGAGCGTCTCGACCTTGGTCGCGCCCAGGGCCAGAGAGCCTTCGCGCAGGGCCCGGGGAATACGCGCCAGGCCTTCCTCGGTGGCGACAATGACCACCGGCATGGCCAGGATCGCCAGGGTCAGCGAGGCCCAGAGCAGACCCGGAGTGCCGAACACCGGCGCCGGCGCCGCCTCGGGGAAGAACAGGCTGTCGATCGAGCCGCCCAGCACATAGACGAAGAAGCCCAGGCCGAACACCCCGTAGACGATCGAGGGCACCCCGGCCAGGTTGTTCACGGCGATGCGCACCACCCGGGTCATCGCCCCCTGCTTGGCGTATTCGCGCAGGTAGATGGCCGCGATCACGCCCAGCGGGGTGACCAGCACGGCCATGATCAGGGTCATCATCACGGTGCCGAAGATGGCCGGGAAGATACCGCCCTCGGTGTTCGCCTCGCGCGGGTCGTCGGCGACGAACTCCCACAGCTTGCTGCCATAGAAGCCGATCTTCTCCGCCAGCGTCATGGCATTGGGCCGATAGGCACGCACGATCTTGTCGAGGCCCAGCTCGATTTCGCGACCCTCGACCGAGCGCAACGTCACGCTGTCGCGCTTGAGCGCCTGACTCAGCTCGATCAGCTCGGCCTCGAGCACCTTGTACTCGGCATCCAGGGCAGCGCGCTCGACCTCGAGGTCGGCCTGGGCGGCGGCATCCAGGCGATCCTCCAGCTGCAGGCGACGGGTCTTCAGGCGCAGGCGCTCGAGGCCGGCGTTGATGCGGTTGATCGCACCCTTCTGCAGCCCCTTGATCTGCTGGTGCAGCTGGTCGGCGCGCTGCAGGCGCTCCTGCAGGGCGGCCCAGCTGGCGTCGCCTTCGGCAACCAACTGGCCGCTCTCCCGGACGCTGAGCAGATAACCGTAGAAGTTGCCCCATTCATGGCGCTCGAAGGCCGTGAGCTCTTGCGGCATGCGCTGGTCGCTCAGCCACTCGCCGACCACCCAGGTGAAATCGGCGCCGTACAGGTCACGATTGCCGACCTTGTACAGCTGCCGGGTCATGAACTCGGCGCCTTCGGCCTCCACCGGCAGGCCGGCGGCGGCCAGGCGCGCCCGCGGCACTTCCTCGGTCTGCACCAGCTCGCCGGCGATCAGCTTGGCCGGCTGGCCGGGCACCTGGTACTGGGCCTCGATCAGATCGGCCGGCCAGAAGTGCCCGAGGCCGCGCACGGCAATCACCAACAGCAGACCCAGGGTCATGATGATGGCGATGGACACCGCGCCGGCGTTCATCCAGATCCAAGGCGAACCGCTCTTGAACCAGCTCTTCAGGGTGTTCTGCTTCACGGACATATTTCTACCCAAACCTTAGAGCGACGCGTACTTGACGCGCAGGCGCTGACGCACCAGCTCCGCCAAGGTGTTCATGACGAAGGTGAAGGTCAGCAACACCAGCGCCGAGAGGAAGAGCACCCGGTAGTGGGTGCTGCCGACCTCGGATTCGGGCATCTCGACCGCCACGTTGGCGGCCAGGGTGCGCAGACCCTCGAAGATGTTCAGGTCCATGATCGGCGTGTTGCCGGTGGCCATCAGCACGATCATGGTCTCGCCGACCGCCCGGCCCATGCCGATCATCAGCGCCGAGAAGATGCCCGGGCTGGCGGTCAGGATCACCACCCGGGTCAGGGTCTGCCAGGGCGTGGCGCCGAGGGCCAGGGAGCCGAAGGTCAGGCTCTTGGGCACGCTGAACACCGCGTCTTCGGCGATCGAGTAGATGTTCGGGATCACCGCGAAGCCCATGGCCAGGCCGACCACCAAGGCGTTGCGCTGGTCGAAGGGAATGCCCAGGTCGTTGCTCAGCCACAGGCGCATGTCGCCGTCGAAGAACAGGTTCTCGACGTGACCGCTCAGGCCCAGGGAAACCGCGCCGATCAGCAGTACCACCGGTATCAGCAGGGCGGCCTCCCAGCCGTCCGGCACGCGCAGGCGAATGGACTCGGGCAGGCGGCTCCAGGCGAAGCCGGCGGCCAGTATGCCGATCGGGGTGAAAATCAGCAGGCTGAAGATCCCCGGCAGATGGCCCTCGACGTAAGGCGCGAGGAACAGGCCGGCGAAGAAGCCGAGGATCACCGTCGGCAGCGCCTCCATCAGCTCGATCACCGGCTTGACCTTGCTGCGCATGCGCGGGGCCATGAAGTAGGCGGTGTAGATGGCCGCAGCGATGGCCAGCGGGGCCGCCAGGAGCATGGCGTAGAAGGCCGCCTTGAGGGTGCCGAAGGTCAGCGGCGCCAGGCTCAGCTTGGGCTCGTTGTCGGTGTTGGCGGCGGTGGACTGCCAGATGTACTCGGGCTCGTCATAGTTCTCGTACCAGACCTTGCCCCAGAGCGAACTCCAGGACACCTCCGGATGCGGGTTATCCAGCTGTAGGCGCTGCAGCTGACCGTCGGTGTCGAGCAGCAGGCGGTTGGCCCGCGGCGACAGGGCCGCCAGGGCGGCGCCCTCGGCGACCGGCTCGACCAGCAGGGTGCGGTGGCCGGTGCTGTTGTACACCCCCAGCTCGCCCGCGGCATTGAGCGCGACGAAGCCCTTGCGCCGCTCCTCCGCGAGTATCTGGGTGACCGCACTGCCGCCCAGTTGGAAGGCGCGGATGTGCCGCAGCGAGGCCTTTTCATCCTGGTCGCGGACCATGAACCACTGGCCGATGCCACCGCCGCTGTCGCCGATCAGCAGCGAGGTGCCGCCCAGCAGCATAGTGGCCACGCTGACTTCGCGCCCGGCCTCGGCGATCAGCTTGTAGCGGCCATTGAGCGCCTTCTGGCGCAGATCGAAGACATCGGCGGTGGCGCGGCCGTTGATCACGTACAGCCACATCTGCCGCGGATCTATGATCAGCGCCTTGATCGGCTCGGCGATCTGCGGCAGGGCGATGCGCTCCTCGCTGAGCTCGACCTCGCCGGTGAAGATGTTTTCGCTGCGCTCGAGATGCAGCAGATGCAGCTCGGTGCCGGTGGAGGCCGCCAGCATCAGGCTGCCGTCGTTGCGGCTGATGCCGACGTGATCCAGCGCACGGCCCTGGGCGTCGAGGACTATGGGCGCCTCGCCGAAGGGATATTCGAGGCGCGGCGTGATGGTCTTCACGTCGTTCGGGTAGCTGACCGGGTAGGCGTGCTGAAACACCAGCACCTGGCCGTTGGACAGGCCGAGGACGACGCGGTTGCTGCCGGGCTGGTCCTGGGCCAGCGACACCACCTGGGCATCGGCCGGTAGCGGCAGGCGCTCGGAGGCCATGGCCGCCATGCTCTTGGCATCGAAGAACTGCACCTGGCCGCTGGCATCGAGCCGCATGGCCACCTGGTTCTGCTCCTCGATCGCCATCAGCAGGGGCGCGGCCGCCTCCTCCAGCCAGGCCGGCTTGACCGGCTCGCTGCTTTTCAGCTCGGCGCCCTGAAACAGCGGAAAGACCACATAGGCCAGGTAGAAGAAGATCAGGGTGATGGTCCCCAGCACCACCAGGCCGCCGGCCGACACGCACCAGCGCGCCGCATGGTCTTTAAACTTGCGCAGGCGGCGTTTGCGCTGCAGCGCCGGCGTATTGAAGTCCAGCCCGTGGGATTCGATGGAGGCGGTCATGGTGTCGGGTGCCAAGTCGGTCATGGAAAGGAACGTCTCTGTACGGCGCGAGTCCGTGGCCAGTGCTTAGGCCCATTTTCGAGCCGCAGACTCTAGCGGGTTTTTATGACAGAAAAGTTACAGCCGGGTGATGCGTAAACGCCCGCCTCCCTCAGGAGGCGGGCGTCGCCACGCAGTCTAGGCGTCCTTGCCGCGGCCGGCGAGAGCTTAGAGGCCCAGATCCTTGAGGGTCTTCTCGACCACCTTGCTCGGCAGCGGGATGTAACCGTCCTTGACCACCACTTCCTGACCCTGCTTGGACAGCACCAGCTTGACGAACTCGGCTTCCAGCGGGCTCAGCGGCTTGTTCGGCGCCTTGTTGATGTAGACCAGCAGGTAACGCGACAGCGGGTACTTGCCGGCCAGGGCGTTCTCCGGGGTCGCCTCGTAGGCTTCGCCGCCCTTCTTCGA
>JBFHKK010000133.1:0-6923 GCA_041595475.1 Pseudomonas sp.
CAGCGTGGCCGCACCCTGTTCGATCAGGCTTTCCGGATCGACCGGCAAGGCCTTGGCGTCCAGGCCGACCAGGGCGATTGCGGCCTTCAGGCTGATAAAGCCTTCGCTGGTCTTGAAGGCCTTGAGGTTGAGGCCCTCGTGCAGGCGCTTGAAGCTGCTCGGCGAGCACTCCTGAAGGTCGCCGAGCAGGGTGATCAGGGCGAAATGCTCCTCGTCCAGGCGCACCAGCACGTCCAGCGGCCGCACCAGCTGCTGCAAGCGGCGGGCGACGCCGTGGCGCAGTTCGTTGCCCAGTTCCTCGCCGTGCTGCCGTTGCAACTCGCCGATCTGCTTGAGGCCGATCAGCAGGTAGCAGAGTGCGCCGCCGCGGGAGTCGACCTGGCGCAGGCTGTCGAGCAGTTTCTGGCGCAGGTAGCGGGCGTTGCCCAGGCCGGTCAGGGGGTCGACCAGGTTGCGCTGCTCGAGGCTGGCGATGTTCTCGGTCAGCAGGCGGTTCTCCTGCAGCAGCCGCTGCAGGGTGTTGCAAAGGCGGTCGGCGGCATACACCCGCGGGACCAGCTGCTCGTTCATCGCCGACTTGCTGATGAAGTCGTCGACGCCACGGTCGAAGGCCTCGCACAGCACATTTTCGCCTTCCTTGCCGGTCAGCAGCATGATGTAGGTGTAGTGGTCGGTGGTCTCGTCCAGCTGGCGCACCCGGCCGGTCAGTTCCAGGCCGTCCATTTCCGGCATCAGCCAGTCGGCCAGCAGCACGCTGGCCGGGCGTTTCTCCAACTCGCTCAGGGCACTGGCCGCGCTGCTGGCGAAGCGCACGTCCTGGTAACCCGCCTGACTCAGGGCGCGGCCGATCATGGCGCTGGAAAACTTGGCGTCGTCCACCACCATGATGCTGAGTTGCGGATTGGGCATGGGAAGGCTCGCTTGGAAGTCGCAGGGGCCCGGCAGATCGCCGGGCAGTGTGTGCCGCTAGGGATATATACTGGCTGGGTTTTTTCACCGTCAAGCCAGGTGCGCTCGCCGTGTGATCGGGGGCGCGCCCTTTATCTGGAGGAAACCCATGCCATCGTTCGACGTGGTGTCCGAACTGGACAAGCACGAAGTCACCAACGCCGTGGACAACGCCATCAAGGAACTGGAGCGGCGTTACGACCTGCGCGGCAAAGGCAGTTTCGAGCTCAAGGAGCTCACCGTCAACCTCACCGCCGACGCGGATTTCCAACTCGAGCAGATGGTCGAGATTCTCAAGCTGTGCCTGGTCAAGCGCAAGATCGACGTGCAGTGCCTGGAGTTCAAGGACGCCTATCCCTCGGGCAAGAACGTCAAGCAGGAGGCGATTCTGCGCGAAGGCATCGACAAGGAACTGGCGAAGAAGATCGTCGCCCACCTCAAGGACAGCAAACTCAAGGTCCAGGCGGCGATCCAGGGCGAGCAGGTGCGGGTCACCGGCAAGAAGCGCGACGATCTGCAGGAGGCCATTGCCAGCCTGCGCGCCAAGGAATTCGGCATGCCGCTGCAGTTCAACAATTTCCGCGACTAAGCGGCGCCGGGTGGAACCTCTGCGGCCCTTTGCCGTCGCAACAGGGGTGATTGCTTCACGACCGCCATGGCCTGCCATGGCGGTTGCGTTTCAGGGGGCGGAAAGTCCCCGTGTCTTTGCAACAGGCTGAAGAAGGAGCGAGCGATGGAACTGAACCTCGAGCAACTGCTGAAGATCTCGGAGGCCTGGCTGCCGGTGGTCCTCAACTACAGCGGCAAGCTGACCCTGGCGCTGCTGACCCTGATCATCGGCTGGTGGCTGATCAACACGCTCACGCGCAAGGTCGGCGGGCTGCTGGAGGGGCGCAACGTCGATCGCGCGCTGCACACCTTCATCCGCAGCCTGGCCGGCATCGTGCTCAAGGTGCTGCTGCTGGTCAGCGTCGCCTCCATGGTCGGGGTGGAAACCACCTCCTTCATCGCTGCCATCGGTGCCGCCGGCCTGGCCATAGGCCTGGCCTTGCAGGGCAGTCTGGCGAATTTCGCCGGCGGGGTGCTGATCCTGCTGTTCCGGCCGTTCCGCGCCGGCGACTGGATCGAGGCCCAGGGCGTGTCGGGCAGCGTCGACGCCATCCAGATCTTCCATACCACCCTCAAGACCGCCGACAACAAGGTGGTGATAGTGCCCAACGGCAGCCTGTCCAATGGCCATATCACCAACTATTCGCGCGAGCCCAAGCGCCGCGCCGAGATCAAGGTCGGCATCGACTATGCCAGCGACATCAAGAAGGCCCGCGAGGTGCTGCTGAAGATCGCCGAGGATCCGCGGGTGCTCAGGGACCCCGAGCCGGTGGTGCATGTGCTCGGGCTCGGCGAGAGTTCGGTCGATTTGTCCTTGCGCGTCTGGGTCGAGACCGGCGACTTCTGGCCGGTGACCTTCGCCTTCACCGAGCAGGTCAAGGAGCGTCTGGACGAGGCCGGCATCGGCATTCCCTTCCCGCAGCGGGTGGTGCACCTGGTGCAGCCGGGCTAAGACCGGCTGCGACTGTTCAGGCCCGCTCGGGCGGCGCGGCGGGCGTCGAGCCGTTGACCTGGGGCCTCTCGCGGCGCCACTGGACGATGATCAGCAGCAGCGTGGGAATGCCCAGCAGGGCGGTGGCGAGGAAGAAGTGGGCATAGCCGAGTTTCTCCACCATGACCCCGGAGTAGCCGCCGATCAGCCTCGGCAGCAGCAGCATGATGGAGCTGAGCAGGGCATATTGGGTAGCGGAGAACTTCAGGTTGGTCAGGCTCGACAGATAGGCGACGAAGGCCGCCGTGGCCAGGCCGGCACTGAAGTTGTCGGCGCTGATGGTCACCACCAGCATCTGCACATTCGGTCCCATGCCGGCGAGCACGAGGAACAGCAGGTTGGTCGCCGCCGAGGCGGCGCCGCCGATGAACAGAATCGGCAGTATGCCGAAACGCACGATCAGCAGGCCGCCGACGCCGGCGCCGAGCAGGGTCATGGCCAGGCCGAACAGCTTGCTGATGCTGGCGATCTGGTCCTTGGTGAAGCCCTGGTCGATGTAGAAGACGTTGGCCATCACCCCCATCACGGTGTCGGACATCCGGTAGGTGGCGATCAGCCCGAGCAGCACCAGGGCTTGCCAGCGATAGCGCAGCACGAAGTCGTTGACCGGGGTGAGCACCGGCGCCAGGCCGCGCCGGCCCATGGACGACAGGCACAGGGCGGTGAGGATGCTGTAGAGCAGGGCGCGCAGGAAGGCGCGATCGTTCAGCAGCAGGTCGAGCAGGCTGATCTCGCCGCGCAGCAGGCTGGCGAAGTCGGTGTGGTAGAGCTGGGTGAACATGGCCGGCACCGACACCAGCAGCACGATCAGCACCAGCACCGAAGCGATCTGATGAGTGAAGCCGTAGCGCGCGGCGGCCAACTGGGTCTTCAGCGGCACCGGCGGTTCGCGCATCAATAGGGTGGTCAGCAGCCCCGGCAGCATCAGGGCGGCGAACAGCAGGTAGGTGCCGGCCCAGGCCGAATGCTGGTAGCTGATGACCGTGGAGCCGAAGCCCTCGGCGAAATACAGGGCGCCGGCGGTGGCCAGCAGTGCGGCGATCCGGTAGCCGGCCATGTAGCTGGCGGCCAACGCGGCCTGACGGGTGTCTTCGACGATTTCCAGGCGGTAGGCGTCGATGGCGATGTCCTGGGTGGCGGAGGCGAAGGCCACCAGCACTGCCAGGGCGATCAGCCAGGTCAGCTTGGTCTGCGGGTCGCACAGGGCCATGCCGGCCAGGCCGACGGCGATCAGCACCTGTGACAGCACCAGCCAGGAGCGCCGCCGGCCCATGGCGCCGAGCAGGGGCAGGCGCCACTGGTCGAGCAACGGCGACCAGACCCATTTGAAGGCGTAGGCCAGGCCGATCAGGCTGGCGAAGCCGATGGTTTCGCGCGCCACCCCGGCCTCGCGCAGCCAGACCGAGAGGGTCGAGAACACCAGCATATAGGGCAGGCCGGCGGCGAACCCGAGGATCAGCAGTACCAGCGTGGCCGGACTGGAGTAGGCGGCGATGGCTTCGCGCCAGCTTTTTCGGGGCATCGGGCGGGTATCTGCCTGGGGATCAGCGAATAAAGGGCGCACTCTAACCGCTGTTGTCCCCGGGACGCCAGCCGTGGCGACGGATATCCACCCGATCATTGTGGATAAAGACGCCTTCCTCGCGCAGGCGCGCTCGCTGCTCGGCGCCGGCGGCGCTGTCAGCTGCCAGGCTCAGGCGCCCGCTGGCGCTGATCACCCGGTGCCAGGGCAGCCGACTGCCGGCTGGCAACTGGCCGAGGGTGCGCCCAACCCAGCGGGCCGCGCGGCCCAGCCCGGCCAGTTCGGCCAGCTGGCCATAGCTGACCACCTTGCCCCGAGGCACTTCGGCGAGCGCCGCGTAGAGCGCCTCGCGCCGGGTGTTCGGGCAGGCCGTCTGGGGCGCGTCCGGGGCTGTCGGGTCAGGGGTGGCAGTAGGCATGGCCGTCTCGAGGCTCCTGGGGCGGATCCGCTGCTCGCTGGCGCGGCGCCATTCAGCATAACGGGCGGGCGCCGGCATGCCGAGCCAGACGGGGCGCACGGAACTCGGCGCGCCTTCGTCGGTCAGTCCTTGCCCGGGCGGGACGCTTGCGCATAATGCCCGGCCCTGATCGTCAGCCCAGTCCCATCGGTTCCGTTATGTTCGCGCGCATCCTGTTGTTGTCCTATCTCGCCTTCAGCCCATCCGTCCTGCTGGCCGATACCGTCTGGATGAAAAACGGTGATCGCCTGAGTGGCCAGATCAAGTTCTACGATGGCGGCAAGTTGCTGCTGCAGACCGACTACGGCGGCGCCATCGCCCTGGACTGGAAGCAGGTCGCCACCCTGGAAAGCGACCAGCCACTGCTTATCAAGGAGCATGCCCTGGGCGGCGAGCGCGCCAAGTCGCTGCAGGCCGCCGAGTCCGGCAAGGTGCTGCTGGCCAATGGCGAGGCGCCCAAGCTCATCGAACTGGCTGCCATCCAGCAAATTCTCAAGCCCAAGCCGCTGGTCGAGGATCTGACCTGGCGCGGTCATGTCGACGCCGCCATGGATTACAAGCGCGCCGAAAGCGACAGCGACGACTACGCCCTCGACCTCAGGACCCAGGCGCGCCATGGCCCGTGGCGGCACAATGGCGAGGGCGGCTACCAGCGTCAGTACCAGGAGCGGGTGGTGGCGACCGACAACTGGAACGCCGAATACGCCCTGGACCGTTTTATCGATGCCCAGTGGTTCTGGCAGGGGCGTCTGGAGTACGAGCGCGATCAGGTCGAGGAGCTGGAGCGTCAGCGCACCCTCGGCAGCGGCCCCGGTTACCAGTTTTGGGACGACCAACTGGGTGCCTTCTCTCTCGCGGCCCTGCTCAACCATGCCGATTACCGCTACCGCGGCGGCGAGCAGGACAGCTTCTATGCCCTGAGCAGCAAGTGGGATTACAACCGTTACCTGGCCGGCAAGGCGCTCGAACTGTTCAGCACGGGCGAACTCGGCAAGCCGCTGGGCAATGCCGCCGAGTACAGCCTGGATGCCGAACTGGGCCTGCGCTACAAGGTGACCGACTGGGCCTCACTGAACATGAGGGCGCAGAAGGACCTGGTCAGCGGTGCCCAGGGCGATCTGGACGAAACCCGCTACAGCCTGGGCTTCGGCATCGGCTGGTAGCCTGGCCGGCGCCAGGTCTAGCGTCTCGCCGAAAGCAGAGAGCCCCGCGGTTGCGGGGCTCTCTGTTGCTGCCGGTTGCCGCCGCTTACAGGCGCAGGCCACCGTCCAGTTCGAGAATGCGCCCGGTGTAGTAGTCGTTCTCCAGGATGTAGGCAACCGAGTGGGCAATCTCCGCCGGCTTGCCCATGCGCTTGAGCGGAATGCCCGAGGTCATCTTCTCCAGGGCATCGGGCTTCATGCCCAGGGTCATCTCGGTTTCGATGAAACCCGGGGCGACGCCGGCGACGCGGATGCCATAGCGTGCCAGTTCCTTGGCCCAGACCACGGTGTCGGCGGCGACCCCGGCCTTGGCCGCGGAATAGTTGGCCTGGCCGATGTTGCCGGCGCGGGAGATGGAGGAGATTTTGACGATAGCCCCCTCGTTCTTCAGTTCGATCATCTTCGCCGCCACTTCGCGGGTGCAGAGGAACACGCCGGTCAGGTTGACGTCGATCACCGCCTGCCACTGGGCCAGGCTCATCTTGCTGATCTCGCCGTCCTTGACCTTGAGGGTCAGGCCGTCACGCAGGATGCCGGCATTGTTGACCAGGCCGTTGATGGCGCCGAAATCGGCGGCGACCTGGGCGACCATCTGGCTGACCTGCTCCTCGACCGCGACGTTGCACAGGTAGGCGCGGGCCTCGACGCCGGCGGCCTGGCAGGCGGCCACGGCTTGGTCGAGCTTCTCCTGGTTGAGGTCGACCAGGGCCAGCTTGACGCCCTTGCCGGCCAGGTACTCGGCCATGGCGCGGCCCAGGCCCTGGCAACCGCCGGTAATGATGATGACTTTGTCTTTGAGTTGCATCGCGTTGTCCCCCAAGGTGGTGCATTTACCCCCGCCGGCGCGCCAACCGCTATGCTAGGGCGCCTGCCCGTTTATGACGGATTCTGTGCGAGGAGTCACAAGGTGAGCGTGAAAGCCGGCAAGCATGCCCGAGAATTACTGCTTAAGGAATACCGTGGGGCGCTCTCGACCCACTCCAAGGCCATGCCGGGATTTCCGTTCGGTTCGGTGGTGCCCTATTGCCTGGATGCCCAGGGCTGGCCGCTGATCTTGATCAGCCGCATCGCCCAGCACACCCATAATCTCAAGCAGGATCCCAGGTGCTCCCTGTTGGTCGGCGAGCGCGGCGCCGAGGACGTGCAGGCGGTCGGTCGCCTGACCCTGCTGGCCGAGGCGCGGCCACTGCTCGA
>JBFHKK010000134.1:0-6885 GCA_041595475.1 Pseudomonas sp.
CGCTCGTGGTTGAGCGCGGCGCCCAGCTTGGCCAGATCGTAGGTCTTCAGCTTGGGGTCGAGCAGCTCGAAGGCCACGCCTTTCTCGACATAGGCCGGCAGGGCCTTGGCATAGAGCTCGGCCATCTCGTGGTGGGTGGCGCTGGCGGCCACGCCGAGGAAGCCCAGGCCTTCGGCGCGGACGTTGTCCATCAGCAGGCGGGCGGTGACGTAGCTGTAGTTCGGCTCGCGCTCGACCAGGGTGCGGGCGGTCATCACCAGGGCGGTGTTGACGTCCTTCTCGGCCACGCCGTCGTAGAGGTTCTTCAGGGTTTCGCGCTCGATCAGCGCGCCGTCGACCTCGGCCAGGCCTTCGCAGGCCTCGCGGATGATGGTCTGCAGGCGGCCCATGTCCAGCGGCGCCAGGCTGCCGTCGGCGGCGGTGACGCGGATGCTCGGGTGCGGCTGGGCCACTTCGCTGGCGGCGCCGCGCTTGCGTTCCTGGGCGCGGGCCTCGCGGTAGATCACGTAGTCGCGGGCGACCTTCTGCTCGCCAGCGCGCATCAGGGCCAGTTCGACCTGGTCCTGGATCTCCTCGATGTGGATGGTGCCGCCCGACGGCATGCGCCGGCGGAAGGTGGCGCTGACCTGCTCGGTCAGGCGCGCGACTGTCTCATGGATGCGCGACGAGGCGGCGGCGGTGCCGCCCTCCACGGCGAGAAAGGCCTTGGTGATGGCGACCGTGATCTTGTCGTCGGTGTAGGGCACTACTGTGCCGTTACGTTTGATCACGCGCAGCTGGCCGGGGGCGGTGGCGGCCAGGTCCTGGTTGCCATCGGTGGCCTGCGGCATGGGCGCCTGCGGGTTCTCGCGAGTGGTGTCGGTATGCATGGGGGCTCCGTATTCTAATTGTCTGTCGTTGGACGCTATGCAGTGGATCGCTGCGGCGTACCTCGCCGCTCAGAGTGTTGCAACAGGCCCGTGCGCACGCGATCGACAGCGGGCGCCTGGGCTTGCAATCTGGGCAGGAAAGGTACGACTAAAGCGCCTTCCTGGCTCAGCAGTCACAGGCTATGGCGTTACGGCGCCATAACCACTAGATCTAGTGGTGCACCACCTTGCGGCGAGGCACCTTGCCGACTTCGCGAACGCCTTCATGGGTCGCTCCGCCAGCGCCTGTCGGCGGGCGGCAGGCCTGTTGCTTCAAGGTTGTTGCAGGGTTCTCGAGGTCCTCGAAGGGGCGCTCGGGAAGAGGTTTCACTTGTGTCCCTGTTGCGCGCTCAACCCCAAGATGTGGTGGTTGGGCGGCGATTGGGCTACAAGATAATGCGCTGTTTGGGCTAATGCAAGGCGCCGCGCGGAGAATAACTTGTGGATAAGTTGTGGGTCGATTGTGGGTGACTGCAGCGCCTTGGCGGCGAGGCCCGCTATACCGCCAGTCGTGCCGTTTGTCGTGCTTTTCGCCTTCTTTGGCCTTGGTCACAGAATTTTTCTTCCGTAGCGGCACCACTACATCTTGTGTTTTCACATCGGCCGCACTTGTGCTAGGCGGCAGCGGTCGCGTTGGTACAATGGCCGCCGTTTCGGCCTTAAGGAGTTGGCGGTGGGGGAGGCAGCAGTGGAGCAGGAGGCGCGGCAGATCCTGATCGTCGAGGACGATAGGCGCCTGGCCGAGCTGACGCGGGACTACCTGCAGAGTCATGGCCTGGCGGTGGCAATAGAGGCCGACGGCGCCCGGGCCGCCGCGCGCATCCTGGCGCAGCGGCCGGATTTGGTGATTCTGGATCTGATGCTGCCCGGCGAGGACGGCCTGTCGATCTGCCGCAAGGTTCGCAGCGGCTACCCAGGGCCGATTCTGCTGCTCACCGCGCGTACCGACGACAGCGATCAGGTGCTCGGCCTGGAAATGGGTGCCGACGACTACGTGTGCAAGCCGGTGCGCCCGCGGGTGCTGCTGGCGCGCATCCGCGCACTGCTGCGGCGCCAGGTTGGCGCGGCGGGCGCGGCGCAGGCGCCCAGGCGCCTGGCATTCGGTGCCCTGGTGGTCGACAGCGCGCGGCGTGAGGCCTGGCTGGCCGGCCGCGCGGTCGAGCTGACCAGCGCCGAATTCGACCTGCTCTGGTTGCTGGTGGCTAACGCCGGGCGGATTCTCTCGCGCGAGGAAATCTTCACCGCCCTGCGCGGCATCGAATACGACGGCCAGGACCGCTCCATCGACGTGCGCATCTCGCGCATCCGTCCCAAGATCGGCGATGACCCCGAACATCCACGGCTGATCAAGACGGTGCGCAGCAAAGGCTACCTGTTCGTCGCCGAGGCCGCCGGCGCGGGCCCATGAATTCCATCTTCCTGCGTATCTACGCCGGCATGCTCGGCGTGCTGGTGCTGGTCGCCCTGCTCGGCGTCGGCACCCTGCAATGGGTCAACGACATGCGCGCCGACCAGTACCGCGAGCGCCTGGCGCGAGGCACCTTCCGCCTGATGTCGGACAATCTGGCGCCGATGGTCGGGGTCGAGCGCCGTCGCGCCATGGCGCTGTGGACGCGCCTGCTGGGCATGCCGCTGCGCATTCAGGCGCTGGATCAGGCCGAACTCGACAGCGTGGCGCGCAGCCGCCTGGCCCATGGCCAGGTGCTGGTGCGCCAGATCGGGACCCATGCCGCCCGGGTCTATAGCCTGATCGATGGGCCGCAGCCATCCTTGCTGGTCGGCGAGGTCAAGCAGATCAGCGAGCAACTGGCCAGGGCCACCCTGTTCCTGCTGATCGACGAGCTGATTCGCCATCCGGCCCACGAACAGCCGCGGCGCCTGGCGGCCCTGAAGCGGGACAAGGCGTTCGGCTTCGACCTGCGCCTGGTCGGTTTGCAGCAGGCCGAACTCGACGAGGATCAGCGCCGCCGTCTGGCCGAGGGCGACAGCGTGATGGCCCTGGGCAAGGGCGGCGACAGCATCCATGTGTTCTCCGGGATCGTCGATTCACCCTGGGTGCTGGAGCTCGGCCCGCTGTACCAGATGAACCCCTATCCGCCGCAACTGCTGTTGTTGATCGGGCTGCTCGGCCTGAGCCTGGTCGGGGTCGCGGTCTACTTGCTGGTGCGGCCGCTGGAGCAGCGCCTGCGAAAGCTGGAGGGCGCCGCCAGCGAGCTCGCCAGCGGCCGCCTGGACGCCCGGGTGCCGGAGCGCGGCAGCGACGCGGTGGGACGCCTGGCCAGTGCCTTCAACGTGATGGCCGAGCACCTGCAGCGCTCGTTGAGCACCCAGCGTGAATTGGTGCGGGCGGTGTCCCACGAACTGCGCACGCCGGTAGCGCGCCTGCGCTTCGGCCTGGAAATGGTCGACGAGGCGCAGAACGAGGCGGCCCGGCGTAAGTACCTGGAGGGCATGGACAGCGATATCCACGACCTCGACAAGCTGGTCGACGAGATGCTCACCTACGCGCGCCTGGAGCAGGGCGCGCCGGCGCTGACTTTTCAGGCGGTCGATCTGGACCTGTTGATCGATCGGGTGATCGCCGAGCTGGCGCCGCTGCGCGCCAGCGTGCGGGTCGAGCGCATCGGTTCAGGCGGCGCGGGCCAGGCGGTGCAGGTCGAGCCTCGCTACCTGCACCGCGCCGTGCAGAACCTGCTGAGCAATGCCCTGCGCCATGCCGAGTCTTGGGTCAGGCTGAGCTATCAGGTCGATGGGGTGCAGTGCGTGCTGGCGGTCGAGGATGACGGGCCAGGCGTGCCGGACGCCGACCGCGAGCGCTTGTTCACGCCCTTCCTGCGCCTGGACGATAGTCGCACCCGGGCCTCCGGCGGCTACGGACTGGGCTTGTCGATCGTCAGGCGGATCATGGCCTGGCACGGCGGTCGGGCGCAGGTCGATCGCAGCAGCGAACTCGGCGGGGCGCGTTTCCAGCTGATCTGGCCGTGCCGACAGGACGGCGCCTAGGCCGCGGCGCCGCCCTCGGCGGCAGCCGCTCAGTGGCTGCGCACCTCGATTCGCCGGCCACGGGCATGCTCGGCCTTGGGCAGTTCGATGCGCAACACGCCATTGCGGTAGTGCGCCGCGGCCTTTTCCGCGACCACCGGCAGCGGCAGGGGGATGCTGCGGTGGAAGCTGCCGAAGGCGCATTGGCGAATGCGGTACTGGCCCTTGGCCGATTCGCGCTCGTAACGCTTCTCGCCGCGCACCACCAGCACATCGTTGCGCACCTCGATATCGAGGTCCTGCTTGTCCAGTCCGGGCACCTCCAGGCGCACCACGAACTTGTCGCTGTCCTCGAACAGGTCGCCGGCCAGTAAGGCCCAGTTGGCCGAGGGATAGTCGCCATCGCCGGTGGCCAGCGCGCGATCGCTTTCGTCGCTCTTGTGTCGGCCGGGGGTGAAGCGGGTCAGGGCGCCGCTGGTGCGCTCGCGCAGCTGACGCCAGCCTTCGCCCAGCGAATGCCAGGTTTCCTCCAGGCCGTGCTTGAGTTCATTGAGCTTGTCCATCGAATGTCCTCCTCGCCCAGGGCGCACGCCCACCTGCGGCGGCGCGAGCGCCCAGGCCGTTCAACCATGTTTGACCTCGATCTTGCGCGGCTGCGCGTGGGCATGCTTGGGAATGCGCAGCCTGAGCACCCCGTCGCGCAGCTGGGCATCGATGCGGCTGCTGTCCAGCTCGTTGCTCAGGGCGAAGGCCCGCCGGTAGCGCGATAGGCGCACCTCGGCGTAGAGCGCTTCCATGTTCTCGGGAGTGTCGGCGGCGATCTCGCCCTCCAGGGTCAGGGTGTTGTGGTCGACGTTCAGCTCCAGTTTGTCCTTGGTCACCCCGGGCAGGTCGGCGACCAGCAGGATGCCGTCCTTGTCCTCGAACACGTCGACCCGCGGCAGCAGCGCCTGGGCCTGTTCGCTGCGCTCTTTGCGAGTGACCGCTTGCTTGTCTTTGTCGCTCATGGTGGCTTCCTCCTCTTGCGCGGCGGTTACTGGATGGCGATGCGCTTGGGCTGCGCCGACTGGCGTCGCGCGACCTTGATGTGCAGCACGCCGTTGCGGTAGGTCGCTTCTATCTTGTCCGCGTCGGCGTCGTCGGGCAGGCTCAGGGTGCGCTTGAAGCGCCCGCTGAAGCGCTCGTTGGCATAGACCGAGAGGGTGCCGTTGTCGCCCGGCTGATCGCTGGGGCGTTCGCCGACGATGGACAACAGGCCTTGCTCGACCTGCAGGTCCAGCTTGGCCGGGTCGACGCCGGGCACGAAGGCATAGACGTCGATGGTCGCGGGAGTGCTGCCGACATTGATCGCCGGGAAGGCGCCGCTGGCCAGCGCGCGAATGCTGCCGGGGCGACTGAGGCTGGTGAAATCTTCCTGCAGGTCGCGCTGCAGGCGCTCGAACTCGGCCAGCAGGCTGCCGGGATAGTTGAGTAGGGATTCGTACATCGCAAACCTCCTTTGCTGGTTGGCCAGAGACTCGTTTGCGGTCCTGAGGCGCGGGCCCCAAGCCCCTCAGAAAAAAATATGTGGTGCTTGAAACGGGCTTCAAGGGCGCGTTTTAGAACTTTATTGCTTAAAAATATGCAGTTAATTGCATATTGATGGGCGTCTCGCGACCGCGCGAGGTTCGCCATTGCTGGTGTCGAGAGGGGGCGGGCTGCCCGACCGAGTGAGGGAAGGCCGGTCAGAAGGGGGCGGGGCACTCGAAGCGCAGGCGCTCGCCGCTCTGTGGATGGCTCAGGCAGAGCATGCTGGCGTGCAGACACAGGCGTTCATGGGCCGCCAGGGCCTGGTCGTGGGCGTAGAGGCGATCGCCCAGCAGCGGGTGGCCGATCGAGAGCATGTGCACGCGCAGTTGGTGCGAGCGGCCGGTGATCGGCGTCAGCTCGACCCGGCAGTAGTGGCCGCAGCGCTCCAGCACGCGCCAGTAGGTGAGGGCGTGTTTGCCCAGTTCATGATCGACCACGTGGCGCGGCTTGGTCGGCGGGTCGTAGCGCAAGGGCAGGTCGATGCTGCCGCTGTCCTGTTCCGGCTGGCCCCAGCACAGCGCGGTGTAGGCTTTTTCCGTCTCGCGGTCGTGGAACTGGCGGGACAGTTCGCGGTGGCTGTCGGGGTCGCGGGCCAGGACGATCAGTCCCGAGGTTTCCCAGTCCAGACGATGGACGATGCGCGCCTCCGGGTAGCCGTTTTCCTGCAGGCGGGTGACCAGGCAATCGCGATTGTCCTCGGCGCGGCCGGGCACCGAGAGCAGCAGGGTGGGCTTGTTGATCACCAGCAGGGCGGCGTCCTGGTGGACAATCTGGATATTCGACAGCGGCATGCAGGGGGTCCACAAATGCAAGCGGCGGCCGGAGCCGCCGCTGCGTGCCGGAAAACGATCAGCGATCCGGCAGGGTGATATTGAGCTCGAGGATCGAGCAGCTGCCCTGGTTTTCCAGCGCCACCTGCACCTGATCGACGTCGATGTTCACGTACTTGCGGATCACCTCGACCAGCTCCTGCTGCAACGCCGGCAGGTAGTCCGGCTGATTACGCTGGCCGCGCTCGTGGGCGACGATGATCTGCAGACGCTCTTTCGCGATGGACGCAGGGGTGTCCTTCTTGCGTTCACGAAAGAAGTCGAAAATATTCATTAGCGGGCTCCAAACAGGCGTTTCATGAGTCCTTTCTTCTGCACATCGAGGAAGCGATGGGCGACATCCTTGCCGAGCAGGCGGTCGACGGCATCGCTGTAGGCCTGGCCGGCATCGCTCTGGTCATCGAGGATCACCGGCACGCCCTGGTTCGAGGCCTTGAGCACCGCCTGGGATTCGGGGATCACCCCGAGCAGGCGGATGGCGAGGATTTCCTCGACGTCCTCGACCCCGAGCATCTCGCCCTTGGTCACGCGCTCCGGGTTATAGTGGGTCAGCAGCAGATGTTCCTTGATCGGCTCCAGGCCCTGTTCGGCGCGCC
>JBFHKK010000135.1:0-6859 GCA_041595475.1 Pseudomonas sp.
CAGCGCCGCCCAGGCCGACCACTACCGCAGCGAGCCGCCGTTCAAGCTGCAGGGCAGCTACCGCAACATGAACAAGATGGCCGAGAAGATCAGCGCGGTGATGAACGACGCCGAACTGCTGCAGCTGATCGCCGACCACTACCAGGGCGAGTCGCAGCTGCTCACCACCGGCGCCGAGGAGAACCTGCTCAAGCTCGCCGAGCTGCGCGGCAACATGACCGATGCCCAGGCCGAGCGCTGGACCCAGATCAAGCGCGATTTCCTGCGCAACAAGGCCATGGGCGGCAGCGACACCGATGTCGGCGCCCGGGTGGTGGCCCAGCTCAACGACCTGGTCGAAGGCATCCGCGCCCTCGGCAGCAACCTGCAGCGCGAGCCCCAGGCCGCACCTCAGGTGCCCTGGAACGAGCTGCTGGCAGGCCTGGACAGGCTCGGTCAGCTGCGTCCGCAGGTCGAGGTGGCGGTGCAGGCGCCGCCGCAGCCGGGGGTGCAGGCCTTGCTCGAGCGTCTGGCCGATACCCTGCAGCACAGCTTCCTGCCGCTGATGCGGGCGATGGACAAGAAGATCGACATCGATCTGCGCACCCACAACCGCATGGGTGACCTGGCCGCACGCCTGCATGACCTGGGGCGCTTCCTCGGCGCGCCCCAGGCCGCCGAACCGGGCACGGAGCAGGGGTGATGGCCTGGCTGAAGCCGCGCCTGCAACTGCTGGCCGGCATCGCCGGGCTGATGCTGGCGCTGCAGTTGGCCAACAGCCTGAGCGGCTCGGCCCTGAACGTCTGGGGCGTGCTGCCGCGTGACAGCGGCGGCTTGCCCGGCATCCTCTTCGCGCCCTGGCTGCACCGGGACTGGACGCACCTGCTGGGCAATCTGCCGGGCCTGCTGCTGCTCGGCTGGCTGGCGCTGCTCGGCCCGCTGCGGCGTTTTCTCGGCGCCAGTGCCTTTATCATCCTCGGCAGCGGCCTGCTGGTCTGGCTGCTGGCCCGCCCCGGCCTGCACCTGGGCGCCAGCGGCTGGGTGTTCGGTCTATGGGGGCTGCTACTGGCCAGCGCCTGGTTCGAGCGCAGCCTGGTCAGCCTGCTGATCGCCGTTCTGGTGTTGTTCTACTACGGCGGCTGGTGGTGGGGTCTGCTGCCGCAACGGACGCTGTCCTTCGAGTACCACCTGGCCGGCGCCTTGTGCGGCCTGCTCTATGCCGCACTCTTTCATGCCCGAAGGAGAGGCTGAATGGATTTCACCGCACTCGACCGCCAGTTGCGCGACAGCCTGGCCGACCTGAAGTTGAGCAATGAGGAGCGCGACGAACTGCGCCAGCTCGGCAGCGACCTGGGCCCGGATCAGGTGCGTTACCTGCGCAACCGTGCCTTCGCCCTGGTGCGCGAGCTGGTGCTGCAGCCGGCCAACGTCCAGGCCGCGCTCAAATGGCTGGAGCAGGTAATCAAAACCCTCGATGCCGCCAGTGCACCGCCGCGCCCGGCGGTGGCCAGCGCCCACTTCAGCCCCGGCGAAGACTGCCTGCGCAAGATCCGCGAGCTGTGCCGCCAGGCCCGCGAGTCGGTCGATATCTGCGTCTACACCATCTCCGACGACCGCTTGAGCGAGGAGATCCTCGCCTGCCACCGCCGCGGCCTGGCGGTGCGGGTGATCAGCGACAACGACAAGCGCTTCGACGAGGGCAGCGATATCGAGCACCTGCTCGCCCAGGGCGTGCCGCTGCGCATCGACGAGGGTCCCAGCCACATGCATCACAAGTTCGCCCTGTTCGACCGTCGCCTGCTGCTCAACGGCAGCTTCAACTGGACCCGCAGCGCCAGCAACGGCAATGCCGAGAACCTGCTGGTGATCGACCATCCGCAACTGCTGGCGGCCTATGCCCGCCAGTTCGAGGAACTCTGGGCGCGCTACGCGAGCAACCGATGAACGCCTCCTTCGACGATCCAGTCCGTCAGCGCATCGCCTTCTATCGCAACTGTTATCTGGCCGACAGCCGCGAGCTGGACCTGGATAACCTGGCCAAGCTACCCAGTGACCGCTGGGCCTGGCTGGAGGGGCGCGAAGACCTCGCCAGTGGCGCCTTGCCCAGCCTACCGCTGCCGCCCCAGCTGGGCGCGACCCTGGACAAGCTACAGAGTCTTTACCAGCGTGAGTTGCAGCTGGTGTACGGTGTGCTGCCGGTCTGTGGGCGCGCGACTCTGCCGGGTGTTCCCGCGGCCCACTTGTGTGGGCCGCTGCTGTACTACGAAGCCCGCCTGCAGCCCGGCGCAGAAGGGCAGAGTTATTTTCTTTCCATCGATCCGCAACAGCCGCTGGCCAACTGGCGGCTGCTGCGCAGCCTTGTCGAGGCAGGGCGGTCGTTGGATGACTTTCCCTTGCCCTCGGCCGCTGTCGATGCCGTGGCGCTGGCCGAGTTGCTGGCCTGGGTCGGCGCCGTCACTCAGGTCGTTGAGGTGGTGGCGGCTGCGGGCTTTCCGCTGCTCGCGGGAGCCGAGGATCTGGCTAGCGCGCAGCGCCGCCGCAGCCTGTCGCTGCAGTCCGGCGCGGCCGTAGCATTGGTGCCGCGGGGCGCCGGCAGCCGCGGCATCGCCCACGAGTTGCAAGCCTTGCAAGGCGCCGAGAGCTTGTCGCCACCTCTGCGGCAATTGCTCGGTGACGCATCCGCGCGGCATGAGACGCAGGGTAACAGTGCCCCGCAGCAACTACCGGCCTTGCTCAGCATTGCCCAGCGCAAGGCGCTGGGAAATGCCGCGCGTTTCGAGCTGAGTCAGATATCCGGGCCTCCCGGCACTGGCAAGAGCTATACCCTGGCGGCACTGGCGCTGGATCGCTTCCTCCAGGGCGAAAGCGTGTTGTTGGTCAGTCGCAGCGCTCAGGCGGTACGGGTGCTGGCCGACAAGCTGAGCCGCGATTTTGGCCTCGAAGACATGCTCCTCGAGGGTGATGACCAAAGCCTGCTCAAGCTGTTGCGTGAGCGTCTGGCGCGACTGCTGCAGGGTGAACTGGCGGTGCCCGCGACGGGACTCGAGCGACGCCTGAGGGGGCAGTTGCAGCGCCTGCTCAAACGCGAGCGAGTCATGGCGGCAGACTTTCGCCGAGGCGGGGCGCGAGCCGAGCGCTGGAGCCGACTGCTGCTGCGTGCCGAGCGCGGCACCTTGGCGTTCTGGCAGCGCTGGTTGCAATTACCGCTGGCCCGCCGCGGGATTCGCAGCAGCGTCCGCCCCTGGATCCTGCTGGACGAATTGCGTGAAAGTCAGCAGAGCCGCGAGCGACTCAGTCGCGAATACTTGAACGTGCGCCGCCGCAGCCAGTTGCAGCGGTTGCTGGCCAGAGACCGGGAAGTCTTGGTGCGCTACAACCAAGCGATCCGCGCACGCAATTCCCAGCGCCAGCTGGCGCTGTTCGAGGATATCGACCCGCGACCTTTGTTGGCGGCCTTTCCTATCTGGGTGGTCAGCCTCGAGGAGCTGCATCGCCTGCTACCGCTGCGTGCTGGCCTGTTCGACGTGCTGGTGATGGACGAGGCCAGTCAGTGCGACATCGCCTCGGCATTGCCCGCACTGCAGCGCTGTCGGCGAGCGGTGATCGCCGGCGACGCCCGGCAGCTGCGCCACCTTTCTTTTCTGTCACGCGCCCGCGAGGCCCTGCTGCTGGAGCGAGCGGGCCTGCCGGCCGAGCAGCGCGAGTCTTGGAGCTACCGCGACAACAGCGTGCTCGACCTGGTCGGGGCGCAGTTGGCGCGGCAGGCGGCGGTGACTTTTCTCGACGAGCACTTTCGCAGCCGCCCGGCGCTGATTCGTTTCAGCAACGAGCAGTTCTACCAGCAGCGCCTCAAGGTGATGAGGGAGCGCCCCGGCCTGGGCAGTTGCGACAGTCTGCAGATCCAGCGCCTGCAAGGCGTCCGAGGAGACAATGGCGTCAATGTCGCCGAGTTGGAGCGGGTCCTGGCGTTGATTGGGGAGCATGTGACGCGCTACGCCGCCGCCGCGGTCAAGCCGAGCATCGGCGTATTGTCGCCCTTTCGCGACCAGGTCGAGGCGATTCGCCAGCGCATAGGCGCGCAGATGTCCCTCGAGCAACTGCGTGCTTTCCGCTTGCTGGTCGCCACGCCCCATGGGTTCCAAGGCGAGGAGCGTGACCTGATGATCATCAGTTTCGCGCTGCATGACAGCCGCTCCGCGGCGGCCAGCTACCTCAATCGGGCGGACCTGTTCAACGTGTCGATCACCCGCGCCCGTGAGCGTCAAATCCTTCTGTTCAGCGGCGATGAGCGCGAGCTGGCGGGCAGCCACCTGTTGCGTCGTTATCTGGAACGCAGTGCGCAGCAGACGGCCGGCGAGGTCCCGGCGGCCAGCGTCGATGCCTTTTCCCGCGCGCTGTGCGCGGCGTTGCAGGGGCATGGCGTGCGCACCTGGGTCGGCTACCCGCTGGCGGGTATGCGCTTGGATATCTTCTGTCAGCGCGGCGAGCGCTGCCTGGCCATCGACCTGATCGGCTATCCGGGGGAGGGCGAGAGCTTCCTTGAACTGGAGCGCTATCTGCTGCTGGCCCGTGCGGGACTGGAGCTGGTGCCGCTGAGTTACGGGCTCTGGCGACTGGCGCCTGAAACTGCTCTGGCGGCGCTGCTCGAGCGCTTGTGATGCGACCGCCGGTCTTGGCCCGCTGCAACCCGGGCGAGCTGTTACCCGCGACCACAGCGGTCTAAACCGCCCGCCCGGATGTCCGGCAACACAGTTGCGAGCGCCGGTCCGGCGGCCGTCGATTCGGGTTAGACTTGCGCCCCTTCGATCCAGCCAAGAAGCCCGCCATGGCCCTGCCGTCCACCACCTACAAGATCGACCTGAACCTCACCGACATCGATCGCAGCATTTACGAGAGCCTGCGCTTCACGGTCGCCCGCCATCCCTCGGAAACCGAGGAGCGGCTGGCTGCGCGCTTGATCGCCTATGCGCTCTTCTACCATGAGCAACTGGCCTTCGGTCGCGGCCTGTCGGATGTCGACGAGCCGGCGCTGTGGGAGAAGAGCCTGGACGACCGGGTGCTGCACTGGATCGAGGTCGGCCAGCCGGACAGCGAGCGCATCACCTGGTGCTCGCGGCGCGCCGAGAAGTTCAGCCTGGTGGCCTACGGCAACCTGCGGGTCTGGCAGAGCAAGGTGCTCGACCCGGTGCGCAGCCTGAAGAACATCAACGTGGTGGCGGTGGGACAGGAAGCCCTGGCCAGCCTGGCCCTGGATATGCCCAGGGCGCTGAGCTGGAGCGTGATGATCAGCGACGGCGAGCTGTTCGTCACCGACGAGCGCGGCCAGCACGAGATTCCCCTGGAATGGCTGGTCGGCCAGCGCTGAAAGGCTAGGCCACCGGCGTTCGCACCTTCTCGAACCCTCACAAGTGATCAATAGATGCGCATCGAACCCCGCCCGCTGCCCGCGACCCTGCCCGACCTGGGCGACCTGCCGCCGCTGCTGACCCGCCTCTATGCCGCCCGCGGCGTGCAATCGGCGGCCGAGCTGGACAAGGGCCTGGCGCGCCTGCTGCCGTACCAGCAGCTCAAGGGCATGGCGGCGGCGGTCGACTTGCTGGTCGAGGCGCTGGAGCAGGGCCAGCGCATGCTCATCGTCGGCGACTTCGACGCCGACGGCGCCACCGCCAGCAGCGTCGGGGTGCTCGGCCTGCGCGGGCTGGGCGCCGCCCATGTCGATTATCTGGTGCCCAATCGCTTCGAATACGGCTACGGCCTGACCCCGGAGATAGTCGCCGTGGCGCTGGAGCGCCGGCCACAGCTGTTGATCACGGTGGACAACGGCATCTCCAGCGTCGAGGGGGTGGCCGCGGCCAAGGCGGCGGGCCTGAAGGTGCTGGTCACCGACCACCACCTCCCCGGGGCCGAGTTGCCGACGGCCGATGCCATCGTCAATCCCAACCAGCCGGGCTGCAGCTTTCCGAGCAAGGCCATGGCCGGGGTCGGGGTGATCTTCTATGTGCTGCTGGCGCTACGCGCGCGCCTGCGCGAACTGGACTGGTTCGCCCGCCGCAGTCTGGCCGAGCCGAACCTGGCCGAACTGCTCGACCTTGTGGCTCTGGGCAGCGTCGCCGACGTGGTGCCGCTGGACGCCAACAACCGCATCCTGGTGCACCAGGGCCTGGCGCGCATCCGCGCCGGCCGCGCGCGCCCGGGCCTGCGCGCGATCCTCGAGGTGGCCGGGCGCGACCACAGGCGCATCAGCTCCACCGACCTGGGTTTCATCCTCGGCCCGCGCCTGAATGCCGCCGGGCGCCTGGACGACATGAGCCTGGGCATCGAGTGCCTGCTCTGCGAGGACGGGGCCCTGGCCCGCGACATGGCGGTGCAGCTCGATCAGCTCAACCAGGATCGCAAGGCCATCGAGCAGGGCATGCAGCGCGAGGCCCTGGCCCAGCTCAAGGATTTGCCTCTGGAAGACATGCCGTTCGGCCTCTGCCTGTTCGAGGCCGACTGGCACCAGGGGGTGATCGGCATCCTCGCCTCGCGCATGAAGGAGCGCTATCACCGGCCGACCATCGCCTTTGCCGATGCCGGCGAGGGTGTGTTGAAAGGCTCGGCCCGCTCGGTGCCGGGTTTGCATATCCGCGATGCGCTGGACGCCGTGGCGGCCCGTCACCCGGGGCTGATCAGCAAGTTCGGCGGCCACGCCATGGCCGCCGGTCTGTCGTTGCCAGCGGCCAACTTCGGCGCCTTCGCCGTCGCCTTCGATGCCGAGGTGCGGCGTCAGCTGGTTGAGGATGATTTGACCGGGCGATTGCTGTCCGATGGCAGCTTGTCTATTGAGGAATTCCATCTGCCCCTGGCCAAGGAGCTGCGCCATGCCGGGCCCTGGGGCCAG
>JBFHKK010000136.1:0-6854 GCA_041595475.1 Pseudomonas sp.
AGCAGGTTCTGGTAACGACTGGGGCTGCGCAGCAGATTCTCCAGACTGAAGCGCAGACGCCGATCCAATGGGCGACTGACACGCTCGACCGCCACCGAATCGGCGGCCGCCATCTCAGTTTTAGCGGTGGGCGCAACGGCCGCGGGCTGCGGCAAGGGCGGGAAACGATCGGCCTGCACCGACCAGCCGCGGCTTTCATGCTTGACCAGCACCAGCGGCAGGCGCTGCGACTGGCCATCGATGTTCGCCTGCACCATCAGCTCGAGCTGCTGCGCCGGCCAGGACAGCGGTGGCAGGGGCTGCAACTCGACCCGGGGGGTGGCGAAGCGGCGCTGCAGATAGTCCTCGATCACGAACGCCAGGGTGTCGAGGGAGTCCACCTGGCGATCGACCTTGCCCTCGCGGTAGCGCAACCCGTCGCGAAACAGCTCAACCTTGCCGCTCAGGGTGGTCTGAAACCCCGGCGGCAAGACCAGATGCAACTCGCCCGCCAGCTTGTTTGGCGGTACCGGCTGCAGGTCCAGGTGCAGGGTATAGCCGCGGCTCAGGCGACGCGCTTCAGGCAACTCCTGCTCGGGCAGCAACCAGCTGAGTTCGATTTCCGGCAGGCGCCCCTGATCCTCGGGCAACACATCCAGGCGCACAGCGCCCTCGACGGGCTGCGGCAGGCGAATGAGCAACTCGCTGCGGGCGAAGAAATCCTGCCCCTCGCTAAGCCTGAGCACGCCGCCGATCAACTCACCGTGGTGCGGCGCAAAGGGCCGGCCGTTCAGCTCTCCGCGCAGATCGATGGCGAGTTCGGCCGGTGCCTGGGCCTGCGGCTCGAGCCAGCGCAGATCGAGAATCGCTTGCAGGCGTTCGGCATCTTGATTGGCCATCAGCACCAGACCCACCACCAGGGGTATGAACCCCAGCGCACTCAGACCCAGCGCCGGCCGGGCTCGGCGCCAGTGGCGCAGCACGTAGAGCAGGGTCAGCGGCGGCAGGAGCGCGGCGAAGCCCCATAACAGGCTGATGGAAAACGCCCGGATCGTCAGCCAGACCAAGCCGGCCAGTATCAGCAGCAAGCCGCCGAGAATCAGCAATGCATCCATTCAGAGTTCCTTCGCAGATGATCCAGGGACGCAGCGCGCCGCCTAGGGCTCGTCGACCTTGAAGTGGGCGCGGGCGGTGGCAATCGGCTCGGTCCGCGTCGTCTGCCAGGCACTGATTGCCACGTTGGCCACACGGCGTCCCTGGCGCCAGACCTGACATTGTGCGTAGGTGTCACGATAATGACCTGCGCGCAGGTAATCTATCGAGAAGTCGATGATTTTCGGCAGATGGGGAATAGCCATGAACATCAGCAGGTGGAGCATGGCCGAATGCTCCATGAAGCCGGCGATCACCCCGCCATGAATGGCCGGCAATACCGGGTTGCCGATGCAATCACGGTTTGCCGGCAGGCGAAAGACCATATCCTCGCCCAGACGCAGGCACTCGATCCCGAGCAGCTTGGCATAGGGGATCAACTGAATCAGCGGATCGTAGTCATTGCGCCTGTGGGCCTCGCCGACCAGTTGTTCGAGGTTCAATTCACTCATGGCTTGCCTCCCTGGATGCTGCGCTGCAACTGGCCGCCCCCCTGGGCGGAGGCGCCCATGCGCATGAAGGCACCGACCACGTGGGCGATCGGCTGGTCCGGATCATCCTGATAGGCATAGCCGCGGGTGAAGATCACATGGGGTGTCACCCGATAGCACTCGGCAAAGCCGAACACGTCCTTGTTCGGCTCGGCCGGATGCATGTAGTCGACCCGCAGATCCAGGGTCGGGCAGATCTCGAACTCGGCCAGCGCGCAAACGGTGGAGATGCCGCAGGTGGTGTCCATCAGAGTGGTGATGGCGCCGCCATGGATCACCCCGGTTTCCGGGTTGCCGACAATCTGCCGACTGTAGGGCAGGCGCAGGGTCAGCCCCTGGGCATCGGCCTGCTCCAACTCAATGCCCAGCACCTGGCAATGCCGCAGCACCTGCAAAAAACGCTGGGCACGCTCGAGTATGGCGTTCTCACTCATGAATCCACTTCCACAACAACCACGATAGAGGCGCGCATGATAGCGCCCAGACTCGGCGAGGGCACGCCGCCCGCTCTTGCAGCGTGGCACTTGCCCCAATCACCCCGAGTTGCGGCCAAGTGACTAAGCTCCATTGAGCAGTGCCGCAATGTCGGCCTGCCCTATGCACACCCAAGAAAGGAGTGATGACAGTGCCCAACACCCTTGCCTATGTCCTAGTGCTCAGCGCCGGCCTGCTTCTCAGCGCTTGCGAGAAGACCCCGGAAGACAAGATGGAAAGCGCCCAGGAATCGATGGAGGAAGCAACCGAAGCCATGAGCGAGGCGGTCGAGCAGGCCGGTGAAGCCCTCGAGCAGAAAGCCAACGAAGCCATGGGCCGTGAGCCGACTGCCGCCGAACAGGTCGAGGCGGCCGCCGAAGAAACCGCCGACGCCATGCGCGAAGCCCAGGATGAGATCGAGGACGCCGTCCAAGGTCAGTGACACCAGGTGCAGGCCGGGTGCCCTCTGCGCCCTGGCCTGCGCGCGGCGCTACAGGAGCGGGGTCAGCATCAGTCCCAGGCTGCTCAGCAACCCCAGTGCCCAGACCAGACTGCGCTGCCAGTGCCAGTCGGCCCAGTAGCACAGCAGGTAAAGCACCCGAGCCACGACGAAGGTCAGCGCCAGCGCGTCCACCAGCGAGCCCTGGCTGCCGGTCACATGGGCCATGAGCACTCCGGCGACAAACAGGGGGAAGGCCTCGAAACTGTTCTGGTGCGCGGCCAACGCGCGCGCCCCGAAGCCGGTCAGGCGCGCCTGCTGGCTGCGTGGATGGCGGTTGTCGTAGCGGCCGCCGCCCTCCTGCTGCATGGCCCGGGCCACCGGCGCCTTGGCCACGAAAATCAGTAGCGCACTGACAAAGATGCACCAGAACGGCAGACTCATGCTTCCCTCTCCTTGTCCGGCTCCAGCGCCGGCGTGGGTGTATAGACCATCACATGCAACACATCGGAATGAAATTCGCGCAGGTAGAGCACCACCACCACGCCGGCGCTGACCACCATGAAGAACCAGGGATTGATGAACCAGGCCAGGGTCGCCATGCCGAAGTAGTAGGCGCGCAGGCCATAGTTGAACTGGTTGGCCGCCATCGAGATGACCCGCGCGGTGCGCTCGGCAAATGCCTTGCGCTCCTGTTCGGTGACGTTCCGTTCGCCGATCATCGGCGCCGATCCGACCAGTATCGCTGCGAAATTGTACTGGCGCATGCACCAGCTGAAGGTGAAGAAGGCATAGACGAAGACGATCGCCAGGCACAACAGCTTGGCTTCCGACATCTCGCGACTGACCGTCTGCACGAAGGGCAGGTCGGCCAGTAGCGACACCGCCCGGTCGGAGGCGCCCAGCACGGTCAGGATACCGGCGAGGATGATCAGGGTACTGGAGGCGAAGAAGGAGGCGTTGCGCTCCAGATTGCCGATCACGTTGGCATCGGCGATACGGTTGTCGCGCATCAGCATGCGCCGCATCCAGTCCTCGCGATACAGATGCAGGACGCTGGCCAGGCAGGGCGTGCGCTGCCCCTTGAACAGGGCATAGCGGCTGTAGCCGAGCCAGCAGAGCACGAACCAGCCGATCGCCAACAATTGCTGCCACAAGGTGCCTTCGCTGATGCCCATACGCCCCCCTTATACCGGAGCGCGATTATAGCCGGCCGGGCGCCGGTCAAGCACGCAGCCTAGGCCCTGAGCCGGCGACCTGTTTCAAACCCTAAACTGCTCGATCAGCCGGCTCAACTGGCTTTCCAGTTCGCGAATGCTGGTGGCGGCGGCGCGCGTCTGCTCGACCGTGGCGTAGGTATCTTCGCTGATGCCATTGGCGCGGATGACCCCATTGCCGACCTCATCGGCCACCTTGGCCTGCTCGCCGGCGGCGCAGGCCATCTGCTGGATGTTCTGATCGATGGCATCGACCGCCGCGGTGATACGCAGCAGCGAGGCGCTGGTCTGCTCGGCGCTGGCGCGGGCCAGATCGAGCGCCTGGCGGCTCTCGCCCATCATGTCGAGGGAGGACTGGCTACGCCCCTGCAGGGTCTGGATGATCTGCTGAATCTCCTCGGTGGAGACCTGGGTCCGCTGGGCCAAACTGCGCACTTCATCGGCCACCACGGCGAAACCACGGCCCTGATCGCCGGCGCGCGCCGCTTCGATGGCGGCATTGAGCGCGAGCAGATTGGTCTGTTCGGCGATCGCGCGTATCACCGAGAGCACCGAACCGATGCGCTCGCTGTCGCTGCCCAGGGCCTCGATGACATCTGCCAGGCGGCCGACCTTCTCGGTCAGGCTGTGCATCGCCTGGCGATTGCCCTGGACCCGCTCGAGACCCTCGTCGGCGGCGCGCCGGGCATCGCCGGACAATTGCTGGCCGTGCTCGGCACTGCGCGCCATATCCTGGGCACTGGCGGCCATTTCGGTCATGGCCGAGGCGATCTGGGTGTTTTCCCCGCGCTGCAACTCCACATCCTGGTGGGCGCGCCGGGTGGCATCCTGCAACTCTTCCCCGGCCTGCTCCAGGGTGCGCGAGGCCGCTGCAACCTCGGCCACGGTGGCGCGGATCTTCTCGACAAAGGTATTGAAACTGCCGGCCAGGCGACCCAGTTCATCGCGGCCGTGTACCGGCAGGCGCCGGGTCAGGTCCCCTGCCCCCTGCGCCATGTCCTGCAGCATCAGGTTGATCCGCCGCAAGGCGCGCAGCAGCGCCGCGGCCACCGCGTAGGCCACCAGCACACCGAACAAGACCGCCAGCAGCACCAGGGTCCAGAGCAGGCTGTTGACCTGCAGCACGGTGGCCTCGGCGGCGCTGGCGGCGCCCTGCATGTCAGCCATGAGTGCTTGCTGCAGGCGACTGGCCAGGTCGGATATCTGCGGATCGATTCGATCCATCTGCGCCAGGGTCGCATTGCGCGCGACCACCAGATCCACCACCTTGGCGGCCGCCGCCTCATAGGCCTGCAGACTGGCCAAGGCCTGGTCCAGCTGGCCGGTCAGGCGCTCGCTGCTGCTGCGATCACGCAGCACGCCCATCATGCTCTGGGCATTGTCTAACTCGCGGGCGTAGGCCTTGGCCTGCTCCTCGCGATTTTCCTGGAGGAACTGATAGAGATACTGGCTGCCGAGCAGCAGGTTGCGGATGCCGGCACTGGCATAGAAGACCGCATCCAGATTGAAGCTCATCTGGGCATCGCTGAGCACCGCCGAGAGTACCTTCTCGATGGCCGGGCCATGCAGATTCAACTCGCCGGAAACCACGGCCTGACGCTGCTGGCTGAGCGGTACCAGTTGCTCGCGAAACAAGCGGCTGTACTCGCTGCGCAGGCCCTCGATCTGCTCGATCAGGCGCACTTGCTCGGCCCCACGCAGGCGCCCGGCAGCCCGTTGCAGGGCCTGTGCCAGCTCGGCGTCCAACTGGCCGAACTTCGCCTCGGCGCCGGCCTCGCCGCTTCTCGCGTACTGGCTCACCGTGAGCTGCAGGCGCGCCATGCTGTCGGAGACCTGGGCCACCTGATCCAGGCTGGGCCCCAGATCCCGGGTCACGACCTCGACCCGATCGGCCACGCTGCGCAGCGACAGCGAGGAGACGCCGCCCAGCACTATAAGCAAGGTGCAGAGCACGGCCGGGACTATGGCCATCTTGTAGGCGATCGGCAGATCGGCGAACCATCGCATGAGCAGGCTTCCTTTAATACCAGGACAGGCTGAAATACCTGAGCAGGTTATCGACTGCAACTGACCCTAGCTTGAGCACAAAAAACCGACTGTACCGAGCGCCTGAGCAAATTACTCCTCTGCAGGGCCAAAAAGCAAAAGGCCACCCGCAGGTGGCCTTTTGTCTGTCAGCGAAGGCCTCAGGCCTTCTTGACTTCCCAACCGGTCAGCTCGGCCAGGGCCTTGCCGATGTCGGCCAGGGAGCGCACGGTCTTCACCCCGGCGTCCTGCAGCGCAGCGAACTTCTCGTCCGCCGTGCCCTTGCCACCGGAGATGATGGCGCCGGCATGGCCCATGCGCTTGCCGGGCGGCGCGGTGACACCGGCGATGTAGGAGACCACCGGCTTGGTCACGTTGGCCTTGATGAAGGCCGCCGCTTCTTCCTCGGCGCTGCCGCCGATCTCGCCGATCATCACGATGGCCTCGGTCTTCGGGTCATCCTGGAACAGCTTGAGGATGTCGATGAAGTTCGAGCCCGGGATGGGGTCGCCGCCGATGCCCACGCAGGTGGACTGGCCGAAGCCGGCGTCGGTGGTCTGCTTCACGGCTTCATAGGTCAGGGTGCCGGAACGCGACACGATGCCGACCTTGCCCGGCAGATGGATGTGACCGGGCATGATGCCGATCTTGCACTCCCCCGGGGTAATCACACCCGGGCAATTCGGCCCGATCAGACGGACACCCAACTCGTCGCACTTGACCTTGACTTCGAGCATGTCCAGGGTCGGGATGCCCTCGGTGATGCAGATGATCAGCTGGATGCCACCAAAGGCCGCCTCGAGGATCGAATCCTTGCAGAACGGCGCCGGCACGTAGATAACCGAGGCGTCGGCGCCGGTGGCTTCCACGGCTTCCTTGACGGTGTTGAACACCGGCAGGCCGAGGTGGGTGGTGCCGCCCTTGCCGGGGGTCACACCGCCAACCATCTGGGTGCCGTAGGCGATCGCTTGTTCGCTATGGAAAGTGCCCTGCGAGCCGGTGAAGCCCTGGCAGATGACTTTGGTGTCTTTATTGATCAGGACGCTCATTACTTGCCCTCCGCGGCTTTGACGACCT
>JBFHKK010000137.1:0-6757 GCA_041595475.1 Pseudomonas sp.
CTGCTGCGGGTCGGCCGCCGGCGTTTCCTGGGCGGCGCTGCGCGCCTCGCGCAGGGCGCGGGCGGTGCGCAGGTGCGAGGCGACCCGGGCCAGCACCTGCTCGGGATGGATCGGCTTGGTCACATAGTCCACCCCGCCGGCGGCGAAGCCCTCGAGCACGTGCTCGCTTTCGGTCAGGGCGGTCATGAACAGCACGGGCACATCGGCGAAGGCACTCTGGGCCTTGATCCGCCGGCAGGTCTCGAAGCCGTCGATGCCCGGCATCAGTGCATCGAGCAGGACGATATCGGGCTTGAGGCGCTGCATGCGCTCCAGGGCGGTGACCCCGTCCAGTGCCACCAGCACCATGTAGCCGGCCCGCTCCAGGGCATCGGAGAGCAGCGCCAGGTTGGCCGGCAGGTCATCGACGATCAGCACCACGCCCTGTTCGGCGACTTTCATCGGCTCTCCTCCACTGCCGCTGGCTGCTCGGTCGGCAGCGCCCGGGCGATGCAGCGGCTCAGTTCATCGAGCTGGAAGCGCCGGGCCAGGCCGCGCAGGCGCTCGATCGCCGGCGCGCAGTCCGGCGCCTGGCGCTCGAACCGGTCGAGGCAGTCGAGCACCCCGCGCACATAGCCCAGCGCCACCAGTTCGCCCAGCTCGGCCAGGGCCTCGGCCGGCAGCGCCAGCTCGGACCCCGCCTCGGCCTCGCGGCCCTCGCGGCGCAGCCAGTCGAGGCCCAGGTGCTGGCGCACCTTCTCCAGCAATGCCGGGCCGTGCACCGGCTTGGCCAGGTAGTCGTTGCAGGCCGGATCCAGACTGCGCTCGCTCTCGTCGGCGAAGGCGTTGGCGGAGATCACGATGATGGGCGCGGGCGAGCCGACCGACTGGCGGATCAGGCGGCTGGTCTGCCAGCCGTCGAGGCCCGGCATGGACAGGTCCATGAGGATCAGGTCCGGGTTGAGCAGGGACACCTGACTCAGGGCCTCCTGGCCATTGGCGGCCATGGCGATGTCGAAGCCCAGGGGCGCCAGCAGGCCGGCCAGGACCTTGCGGTGCTCGAGGTGGTCGTCGACCACCAGGACGCGCCGGCGGGCGCCGCGGTAGCCGACGATGTCGTAGTCCAGCCCCGACAACGCCTGGGGCACGCGCACCGCCGGCAGATACAGGCGCACCTGGAAGCGCGAGCCCTGGCCCGGCTCGCTGCTGACCGTCAGTTCGCCGCCCATCAGCACCGTGAGCATGCGGGTGATGGTCAGGCCCATGCCCAGGCCGCTGTCCTGACGACTCGGGTCGCCGCGTTCGAACGGCTGGAACAGCCGCTCGAGCTGATCGGCGGCGATGCCAATGCCGCTGTCGAGTATCTCGAAGCTGGCGGTCTGGCGCAGGTAGCTGACGCGCAGGGTGACGCCGCCCTGCTCGGTATAGCGCACGGCGTTGCCGAGCAGGTTGATGAGGATCTGGCGCAGGCGTTTCTCGTCGCCGCGCACCACCGCCGGCATCTGCCCGTGGCGCTCGACGCTGAAGCTCAGGCCTTTTTCCGCGGCCTGGGGCGCGCACATCTTGTCGATCTGCTCGATGAAGGCGGCGAAATCGATCTCGCAGGGCTCCAGGTTCAGCTTGCCGGCCTCGATCCTGGCCAGGTCGAGCATGCCGTCGATCAGCGACAGCAGGTGCGCGCCGCTGCGGTAGATGGTGCCCAGGGCCTCCTGATGCTGGGCCGGCATCTGGCTGTCGCGGCAGAGGATCTGCGTGTAGCCGAGGATGCTGTTGAGCGGCGTGCGCAGCTCGTGGGACAGGCCGGTGACGTAGCGGCTCTTGGCCGCGTTGGCCGCCTCCGAGGCCTCCTTGGCCTTCTGCAGCTGCTCGTCGGTGTGCCGGTGCGCCTCGATCTCGGCCAGCAGCAGGCCGGTCTGGCGATTGGATTCCTCCAGCGCCACCCGCCGGCTCTCGCGGTTGAGCACCACCCACCAGGCCAGCACGCCGACGAACAGGCTGAGCATCCAGAAGGCCTGGACGAAGGCCTGCAGCAGGGTTTCGGCCGCTTCCACCGGGCGGTGCTGCAGGCCCTGGGCGACCTGGCCGTAGATCAGCGCCAGGGCGCAGAACAGCAGCAGCATCATCAACCCGAACACCAGCAGGTACTGCAGCAGGCGGGTGTGCAGGCGCGGCACCGCGACCCCGGGCAGGCGCCGCGCCAGCCAGGCCTCGAAGCGCTCGCCCCAGGCCAGGCGCGGCTTGCATTGATCGTTGCAGCGCGCCTCCAGCGAGCAGCACAGCGAGCAGATGGGCGCCGCGTAGGCCGGGCAGTAGGCCATGTCCGGCGACTCGAAGGCGTTGCCGCAGACGCCGCAGTCGATCTTGCCCGCGTGGGTGTAGGTTTGCAGCAGTTCCGGCTGCGGCGCCCGGGCGATGTAGTAGCGCCCGCCGGTGAGCCAGGCGATCAAGGGCGCCGTGAGCAGGGCGGTGGCCAGGGCGATCAGCGGCGCCAGGGCCTGGGCCAGTTCGCCGGCCAGGCCGGTGTAGGCCAGGATCGACAGCAGCGAGGCGAGCAGCATGGCGCCGACGCCGACCGGGTTGATGTCGTACAGGTGCGCGCGCTTGAACTCGATCAGCCGCGGCGACAGGCCCAGCGGCTTGTTGATCACCAGGTCGGCGACCATGGCGCCGATCCAGGCGATGGCGACGTTGGCATAGAGCCCCAGGACCTGCTCGATGGTTTCGACCACCCCCAGCTCCATCAGCATCAGGGCGATGCCGACGTTGAACACCAGCCAGACCACCCGCCCCGGGTGGCTGTGGGTGACCCGGGCGAAGAAGTTCGACCAGGCCAGGGAGCCGGCATAGGCGTTGGTGACGTTGATCTTGATCTGCGACAGGACCACGAACAGCACCATGGCGGCCATGGCCCAGTGCGGCGAGGCGAACACGTATTCGTAAGCGACCCGGTACATCTGCGCCGGCTCGGCGGCCTGCTCGGCGCTCACCCCGTGCTTGAGCGCCAGCACCGCCAGCAGGGCGCCGGCGAGCATCTTCAGCGCTCCGGGGACTATCCAGCCGGGACCGGCCAGCAGCAGCGCCGTCCACCAGCGCCGGCGGTTTTCCCGGGTCTTGGCCGGCAGAAAGCGCAGGTAGTCGACCTGCTCGCCGATCTGGGTCACCAGCGCCAGCACCAGGGTGCAGGCCAGGCCGAAGGGCACCAGGGAAAAGCCGGCCTCGCCGTCGCGGCCGACGAAGGCCGCCAGTTCGCCCGGCAGCTGCGGATTGCCGATCAGCACGAAGACATAGGGCAGCAGCAAGAGCAGCAGCCAGAGCGGCTGGGTCCAGGCCTGCAGGCGACTGATCAGGGTGATGCCGTAGAGCACCAGGGGAATGACCACCACGGCGCTGATCACATAGGCCAGGCTCAGCGGTATCTCGAAGTACATCTGCAGCGCCACCGCCATCACCGCCGCTTCCAGGGCGAAGAACAGGAAGGTGAAGCTGGCGTAGATCAGCGAGGTCAGGGTCGAGCCGATATAGCCGAAGCCGGCCGCGCGGGTCAGCAGGTCCATGTCCACGCCATGGCGCGCCGCGTAGTAGCTGATCGGCAGGCCGGTGAGGAAGATCACCAGGCTCATGGCAATGATCGCCCAGAGCGCGTTGCTGAAGCCGTAGCTCAGCACCAGGGTCGCGCCTATGGCCTCGAGGATCAGGAACGACAGGGTGCCCAGGGCGGTATTGGCGATGCGCCACTCCGACCACTTGCGAAACGAGCGCGGGGTGAAGCGCAGGGCGTAGTCCTCGAGCGTCTCGTCGGCGACCCAGCCGTTGTAGTCGCGCCTGATGCTGACGATGCGCTGGGATCCGTTGGCCTGCACGCTGGAATCTTCCTGGGTTGGGACAGGCTCCCCAGCAAGGAGCATGCCCTGCACCGTGGCGGGGCCGCCGGCCGCGGCCTGTGGCGACAGACTGGCGGGGGCCGGTGCCTGAAAGGGCGGGTCTATGCACCATTTTGAGTTCATGGGCGAGAGGATGCACCAGGGGCGCGCATGAACTGGATACGTCAGATGACGTAGGCGCTTACGTCAATCGGCGTATAACCCCAGGCTGCGGTCGACGGCCATGCTGAGGGCACCTCAATGCCACCCAGGAGATCCACCGCATGCAACGTCGTCCCCTGCTCAAGTCCGCCTTCGCCGCCAGCGCCCTGCTGCTCAGCGGTTTGTTCCCCTTCACCGCCCAGGCCGCCGAAACCATCAAGGTCGGCATCCTCCACTCGCTGTCCGGCACCATGGCCATCTCCGAGACCTCGCTCAAGGACATGGCGCTGATGACCATCGAGGAGATCAACGCCAAGGGTGGCGTGCTCGGCAAGCAACTGGAGCCGGTGGTGGTCGACCCGGCCTCCAACTGGCCGCTGTTCGCCGAGAAGGGCCGCCAGCTGCTGACCCAGGACAAGGTGGCCGTGACCTTCGGCTGCTGGACCAGCGTGTCGCGCAAGTCGGTGCTGCCGGTCTACGAGGAACTCAACGGCCTGCTGTTCTACCCGGTGCAGTACGAGGGCGAGGAATTGTCGCCGAACGTCTTCTACACCGGCGCGGCGCCTAACCAGCAGGCCATTCCGGCGGTCGAATACCTGATGAGCGAAGACGGCGGCGCCGCCAAGCGCTTCTTCCTGCTCGGCACCGACTACGTCTACCCGCGCACCACCAACAAGATCCTGCGCGCCTTCCTGGTCAGCAAGGGCGTGCCGGAATCGGCCATCGAAGAGGTCTACACCCCCTTCGGCCACAGCGACTACCAGACCATAGTCGCCAACATCAAGAAGTTCGCCGCCGGCGGCAAGACCGCGGTGATCTCCACCGTCAACGGCGACTCCAACGTGCCCTTCTACAAGGAACTGGCCAACCAGGGCCTGGACGCCACCGAGGTACCGGTGGTGGCCTTCTCGGTCGGCGAAGAGGAACTGCGCGGCATCGACACCAAGCCTCTGGTCGGCCACCTGGCCGCCTGGAACTACTTCCAGTCGGTGGAGAACCCGGTCAATACCGAGTTCGTCAACAAGTGGAAGGCCTATGCCAAGGCCAAGAACCTGCCGGGCGCCGACAAGGCGGTGACCAACGACCCGATGGAAGCCACCTACGTCGGCATCCACATGTGGGCCCAGGCGGTCGAGAAGGCCGGCACCACCGAGGTCGACAAGGTTCGCGGGGCCCTCGCCGGGCAGACCTTCGCCGCCCCGTCCGGCTACACCCTGAAGATGGACGAGACCAACCACCACCTGCACAAGCCGGTGATGATCGGCGAGATCCAGGAAGACGGTCAGTTCTCGGTGGTCTGGGAAACCGACGGCCCGCTGCGCGCCCAGCCGTGGAGCCCGTACATTCCCGGCAACGACAAGAAGCCGGACTACGCGGTGCGCTCGCACTAAGCGCCCAGCCGCCCCTCTCCCGCCGGGAGAGGGGCCTTTTGGCGTCAGCCGAAGGACCCTGTCATGCCCCCTGCCTTGTACCGCCTCTGTCTGCTGCTGATGCTGTCGCTGCCATTAGGCGCGCACGCCAGCGAGCTCAGCCAATTCGTTTCCGCCAGCGCCGCGCAACAGGCCCGGCTGCTGGAACACTGGGCCGCGGATCCCGCGCCCGAGCGCCTGGCGCTGCTCGAAGCCCTGGACCAGGGCCGCGTCGCCGCCGACCGCGAGAAGAACGCCTTTGTCCTCGTCGAGGGCAGCTACCGGGCCGTCGATGAGGCCGTTGCCGCCGCCGGCAGCCCGCGCAAGCTGCGCCTGAACAATCGCCTGCGCGGCCTGGTCGGCACCGCCCTGGCCAGCCATCAACTGCTGGCCGATGAGCCGGCCCGGCGCCTGGCCGCGGCCCAGACCCTGCAGCAAAAGGCCAAGCCGGCCCAGCGCGCGCTGCTCGAGCAGCGCCTGGCCGCCGAGCCGAATGAGCCGGTGCGCGAGGCCCTGGCCCTGGCCCTGGCCAACCTGCAACTGGTCGATGCCGACCCCGCCGTGCGTCTGGCCGCCGTGCGCCTGCTCGGCGAAACCGGCCAGCCGCTGGCGCGGGCCCGCCTGGAGCAGCTGCTGAGCGTCGGCGTGGAAGCCGATGCCGGCGTGCGTCAGGCCGCCGCAGAGAGCCTGGCCCAGGTCGAGCGCCGGCTGCTGGTCGGCGAGCTGCTCGGGCAGGCCTTCAGCGGTCTCTCCCTGGGCTCGATCCTGCTGCTGGCGGCCCTCGGCCTGGCCATCACCTTCGGTCTGCTCGGGGTGATCAACATGGCCCATGGCGAGATGCTGATGCTCGGCGCCTATACCACCTATATGGTGCAGCTCGGCTTCCAGCAGTTCGCCCCCGGCTACCTCGCCCTCTACCCGCTGGCGGCCCTGCCCGTCGCCTTCGTGGTCACCGCCTGTATCGGCATGGCCCTGGAGCGCACGGTGATCCGCCATCTCTATGGCCGCCCGCTGGAAACCCTGCTGGCGACCTGGGGCATCAGCCTGATCCTGATCCAGCTGGTGCGCGTGCTGTTCGGCGCGCAGAACGTCGAGGTGGCCAACCCGGCCTGGCTGTCCGGCGGCGTCCAGGTACTGCCCAACCTGGTGCTGCCCTACAACCGCATCGTCATCATCGGCTTCGCCCTCTGCGTGGTGGTGCTGACCTGGCTGCTGCTCAATCGCACCCGGCTGGGCCTGAACGTGCGCGCGGTGACCCAGAACCGCAACATGGCCGCCTGCTGCGGCGTACCGACCGGCCGGGTGGACATGCTGGCCTTCGGCCTCGGCTCCGGTATCGCCGGCCTC
>JBFHKK010000138.1:0-6693 GCA_041595475.1 Pseudomonas sp.
CCATCCTGATCTCCGAGCAGCCGGTCACGCCGACCGACAGCCAGATCGAGGAGTCGCCCGGCCCGCTGCCCGAGACCATTCTCGCGCACCTGGACAAGAGCCACATCACCGTGCACACCTACCCGGAGATCCATCCGGTGGAGGGCATCGCCACCTTCCGCGTGGATATCGATGTGTCCACCTGCGGGGTGATCTCGCCGCTCAAGGCGCTCAACTACCTGATCCACCAGTTCGATTCGGACATAGTCACGGTCGACTACCGGGTCCGCGGCTTCACCCGCGACGTGGAGGGCCGCAAGCACTTCATCGACCACGAGATCAACTCGATCCAGAACTACCTCTCCGACGACACCCAGGCGGCGTACCAGATGACCGACGTCAACGTCTATCAGGAGAACCTGTTCCACACCAAGATGCTGCTCAAGGACTTCGAGCTGGACAACTACCTGTTCGGCGACGCCACCCGCAGCCTGACCCCGGAGCAGCGCCAGCAGGTCGAGGCGCGCCTGCGTCACGAGATGCTGGAGATCTTCTACGCGCGCAACATGCCGCACTGAGTGCACGCTGGAAACGACAAAGGGCGCCGTTGGCGCCCTTTCTCTTGCGCGGCACGCTACAGCCGGTAGGTGCTGCTGGTCATCAGCTTGGACAGCAGGGTCATGCCCAGCTTGACCGGCGCGGGGAAGCGCAGGCCGCCGGCGGCCAGCGCGCTGTCGGCATGCTGGGCCTCGTCCTCGCGCATCTGCTGGAGAATCGCCCGCGACTTGTCGTCGCCCGGCGGCAGTTGCTCGAGGTGGGCGTCCAGATGCTTGACCACCTGATCCTCGGTGGCGGCGACGAAGCCGAGGCTGACCTTGTCGCTGATCAGGCCGGCAACGGCGCCGACGCCGAAGGACAGGCCGTAGAACATCGGGTTGAGAATGCTCGGCTGGCTGCCCAGCTGGCGGATGCGCTGTTCGCACCAGGCCAGGTGGTCGACCTCTTCCTCGGCGGCCCGCTCCATGGCGGCGCGCACCCGCGGCAGCTTGGCGGTCAGCGCCTGGCCCTGGTAGAGCGCCTGGGCGCAAACCTCGCCGGTGTGATTGATGCGCATCAGCCCCGCCACGTGCCGCGCCTGGTCGGCGTTGAGCTCGGTGTCATTCTCGACAATGGCCGGCGACGGCCGCCCTGGCTGGCCGCTGAAGGGCAGCAGAGTGCGCAGCGCCGTATCGGCCTGCAGCAACAGACGATCGAGGGGAGAGTACTGGCGTTCGCTGGTCATGGGGCCTCCGGCACGGCAACGCTGGGCAGTTTAACCCAATCGCCGGCTGCGGGCTTGATCGAGATCAGCCCGGCGGCCAGTGCATCGCACGCTGGCCGAGCACATGCAGGTGGATGTGGAAGACGCTCTGGCCGGCCTGCTCCCGGCAATTCATCACCAGCCGATAGCCCTGGGCGCAGCCTTGCTCGTTGGCCAGACGCTGGGCGGTGAGGACCATGTGCCCGACCAGTGCCTTGTGCGAATCGGCGAGGTCATTGACGGTGGCGATGTGCTGTTTCGGAATCACCAGAAAATGCACCGGCGCCTGCGGGCCGACATCGTGGAAGGCCAGCACCTGCTCGTCCTCGTAGAGCTTGCGTGCCGGCACGTCCCCGGCGACGATCTTGCAAAACAGGCAGTCCATGGACAGTCTCCCGCTCGGTTGATTCGACCACTGAGTTTAGATAGGCCGCTTAGCTGCGGCCAGCGCACAAGGAGTTGGCGTGAAGAACGATATCCATGATCTGGGCCTGGTGCTCGAATCCAAGGTCAAGCTGATTCTGATCGAGTCCTGGGACGAGCCGCGGGTGCTGGAAACCCTCACCGGGCTGGCGGTCAAGCGTGGCCTGGGGCTGCATACCTGGTCGGTGACCGAAGGGCTGCGGCGCCTGGGCTTTGCCGGTGCGCCGGCCGGCGAGCAGAGCAGCCAGGAGCCGGAGGTGGCGCTGCGCCTGATCAAGGCCGACCCAGTGGCCAGTCTGTACGTGATGTGCGACCTGCATCCGTTCCTCGACGACAACCCGAAGCTGGTGCGCCTGCTCAAGGAAATCGCCCTGCGCGACAGCGCCCAGGCGCCGACCCTGGTGCTGGTTTCCCATGCCTGCCGGCTGCCGCCGGAGGTGCAGCGATACGCGGCGCGCTTCAGCCTGGCGCTGCCCGGTGAGGACGAGTTGCTGGCGATCGTGCGCGAGGAGGCCGGGCGCTGGAGCGAGCGCAACCGCCATGCGCGGGTTCGTACCGACAACCGCACCCTGCAGCAGGTGGTGAAGAACCTGCGCGGGCTCAGTCATGGCGAGGCGCGGGTGCTGGCGCGCAACCTGATCTGCGACGACGGCGCCATCACCCAGGAGGATTTGCCGGAGCTGAACAAGGCCAAGTTCCAGTTGCTCGACCTGGAAGGGGTGCTGAGTTTCGAGTACGACACCGCGCGCTTCGCCGAGGTGGGGGGGCTGGGCAACCTCAAGCGCTGGCTGGCCGAACGCCAGGGCGCCTTTCTCGAGGGGCGTGGCTCCGACCTGCCCAAGGGGGTGCTGCTGGTCGGCGTGCAGGGCGGCGGCAAGAGCCTGGCGGCCAAGGCCGTGGCGGGGCTCTGGGGGCTACCCCTGCTGCGCCTGGATTTCGCCTGCCTGTACAACAAGTACTTCGGCGAGACCGAGCGCAACCTGCGCGAAGCCCTGAGCATGGCCGTGCAGATGGCGCCCTGCGTGCTGTGGATGGACGAGATCGAGAAAGGCCTGGCCAGCGGCGATCAGGATGGCGGGGTCAGCCAGCGGGTGCTCGGCACCCTGCTGACCTGGATGGCCGAGCGCAAGGCGCCGGTATTCATGGTGGCCACCGCCAATGCCATCGACCGCCTGCCGCCGGAGCTGGTGCGCAAGGGCCGCTTCGATGAGTTGTTCTTCGTCGACCTGCCCGACCTGGCAGTGCGGGCGGAGATCTTCCGCATTCACCTGGCGCGGCGGGAGCTGGAGCCCGGCAGCTTCGAGCTTAACTTGCTGGCGCAGGCCAGCGAGGGCTTCTCCGGCGCCGAGATCGAGCAGGTGGTGGTCAGCGCCCTCTATGCCGCCCAGGCCCGCCAGCAGGCAGTCGATCAGGCCCTGCTGATGCACGGCATTCAGAACACTTCGCCGCTGTCGGTGGTCATGGCCGAGGACCTCTACGCCTTGCGCGCCTGGGCTCAGGGCCGCACCGTCAGTGCCAATGGCTGACCGGCGGCGCTGTCCCAAGCGCCCTGCTACGGCAGGGTGCGGCTCAGGTAGTCCTGATAGGCGGGCACGGCGACGGCCGCGAGAATCCCGATCAGTGGCAGCAGCAGCCAGGACAGGGCCAGAAGCTTGACTGAAACGCTGTTGGGCGGCGGCGGCGGGCCATAGCGGTTGGCGCCGGACGTACCCGGCACCACCAGCAGCAACAGGGCGAAAACGCCGTTGACCATGGGCACCAGATTCAGCAGCCAGAGCCAGCCGGACCAGTTCAGGTCGTGTAGCCGCTTCACCCCGAATTGCACGCTGGCCAGCAGCATGCCGCCGATAACCAGGGCCAGCAGCACGCCGCCCAGGGGGGGCGAGAAGGCCAGGCCCATGCCGGCCAGCGCCAGCAGCGGCAAGCCGGCGAGCAGCAGCGCCAGCGACCAGGCCAGGTAGCGTAGGCGGCCGATGCGCCCGCGGGTGGTGAACACCTGCAGGTCGCAGAATTCCGCAAGGCCCTCAGCCACGGCGGCCTGGGGGGGCGCATAGGGCGTGACGAGTAGGTCTTTGCTGGGCGCGGCGGGCGCCGCCTCGGCGGCCCCTTGCGCCTGGCGCTCGAGAAACTTCTCGATGATGATGCCGCATGCGCGGCATGCCGCGGCCCTGGCCTGGGCCTGGCCGCACTTGGGGCAGTTCATCTGCGCGCTGTCGTCGTTCGGCACGCTGTTGGCCGCGACCTGCTCGGCAGTCTCCACCAGGCTCAGGCCGCTGGCGAAATCAGGCTCCTTGCGCGCCTTGGCGCCCGCCCGCTGCAGGGCCGCGAGGTATTGATCGGCCTTGCTCTCGAGCAGATCGCGCTTGAGGGCGATGGGGCTGCCACTGAAGAGTCGATTGATCCGTGCGGGCTCGCTCTTGAACAGGCGCGCGAGATTTTCCTTGGCGGTGTCCAGGGCCACCTCGGGCATCAGTTCGCCATCGAAGACGATCTTGTAACGAGCTTCTTGAATCATTCGGGCTTCCTTGTCGACGCCTTGGCAAATCGCCCCAGCCTAGCCGGCAGACCCCTGTCGGACAAGCCGTGTGGCGGCAAAATGCCGGCCCCTGTCACGCTTTGCCGCGCGGCATCAACGACGCTGGCTCGACAGGGGCTGGCGCCGGCGCCAGCTTGCTAGCCGGGCCAACGCTGTTGCAGTTGCTGGGCCTGCTGTTGCGCGGCGCGGTATTCGTGGTCGAGACGCTCGACCAACGCCGAGACGGCCGGCAGGTCATGGATTTCGCCAACCCCCTGGCCGGCCGACCACACGGTCTTCCAGGCCTTGGCCTCGTCATCCAGCGGCTTGAGCTTCTCGCCGTAGTCGAGGGCGCCCTTTTCCTGAAGACGCTCGAGGTCGTAGCCGGCGCGCGCGAGACTCTGGCGCATGAAGCTGGCCGGCACCCCGGACACCGCCGGGGTGTGGATGATGTCGGCGGCCCGGGCCTCCAGGATCATCTGCTTGTAGGCAGCCGGCGCGGCGCTCTCTTCGGTGGCGATGAAGCGGCTGCCGAGGTAGCAGAGGTCGGCGCCGAGCAGTTGGGCGGCGAGCAGCTCGTGGCCATGGTTGAGACAGCCGGCGAGCAGCAGGGTCTTGTCGAAGAACTGGCGGATCTCGGCAATCAGGGCGAAGGGGCTCCAGGTGCCGGCGTGGCCGCCGGCGCCGGCCGCCACCGCGATCAGGCCATCGACGCCGGCCTCGGCGGCCTTTTCGGCGTGGCGGCGGGTGGTGACATCGTGAAACACCAGGCCGCCGTAGGCGTGCACCGCGTCCACTACCTCCTTCACCGCCCCCAGGCTGGTGATGACGATGGGTACGCGATGCTCGACGCAGATGGCCAGGTCCGCTTGCAGTCGCGGATTGCTGGCGTGCACGATCAGGTTCACCGCGTAAGGGGCCGAGTCTTCATCCAGGCCCGCTTCGATTTCCTCGAGCCAGGCGCGAAAGCCGCTGCTCTCGCGCTGGTTCAGTGCCGGCAAGCTGCCGACGATGCCACTGCGACAACAGGCCAGCAGCAGTTGCGGGTTGGAGACCAGGAACATGGGGGCGGCGACCAATGGCAGGCGCAGGCGCTTTTCGAGCAGGGCGGGCAGGGACATGTCGGCTCCTTGGCTTGTGGCAACAGCGTTCAGAACGGGCGCACCACCACCAGAATGACGATGGCGATCAGCAGCAACACCGGCAGTTCATTGAACCAGCGGTAGAACACATGGCTGCGCCTGTTCTCGCCGCGGGCGAAGCGCTTGAGTTGCGCGCCACATAGATGATGGTAGGCGATCAGCAGCAGCACCAAGGCAAGCTTGGCGTGCATCCAGCCCTGGCTGAAGTAGCCGGCGGGGTTCAGGCTCAGCAGCCAGATGCCCAGACCCAGGGTGGCGATCATCGCGGGCAGCATGATGCCGCGGTAGAGCTTGCGTTCCATCAGGCAGAAGCGCTCGTGGCTGGGCGAATCCTCGCTCATGGCGTGATAGACGAACAGCCTCGGCAGGTAGAAGAGCCCGGCGAACCAGCAGACCATGGCGATGATGTGCAGGGCCTTGAGCCACAGATAGAGCATGGCAGATCTCCAGTAAATTGGCGCATCGATGGTAGTGGCGGCGGCGGCCGGCGTCACCACCGACGGTTGGCCGCTGGCCGATGCGGCTTTATCATCGGCAGTTCTCCAATGGCACTTGCAAGGGGTATCAGATGATCAAGGTCGGAATCGTCGGCGGCACCGGATACACGGGGGTCGAGCTATTGCGCTTGCTGGCGCAGCATCCGCAGGCGCAGGTCGCCGTCATCACCTCGCGCTCCGAGGCCGGGATGCGGGTCGACGAGATGTACCCCAATCTGCGTGGGCATTACCCGGAGCTGGCCTTCAGCGTGCCAGACGTGGCGACCCTGGGCAGCTGCGACGTGGTCTTCTTCGCCACGCCCCACGGCGTGGCCCATGCCCTGGCCGGCGAGCTGTTGGCGGCCGGCACCCGGGTGATCGACCTGTCGGCGGACTTCCGCCTGCAGGACGCCGAGCTCTGGAGCCAGTGGTACGGGCAGCCCCACGGTGCCCCCGAACTGCTGCCCGAGGCGGTCTACGGCCTGCCCGAGGTCAACCGCGAGACCATCAAGCAGGCGCGTCTGATCGCGGTGCCGGGCTGCTACCCGACGGCCGTACAGCTCGGTTTGATCCCGCTGCTGGAGGCCGGTGTCGCCGACGCCAGCCGGCTGATCGCCGACTGCAAGTCCGGCGTCAGCGGCGCCGGACGCGGCGCCAGCGTCGGCTCGCTGTTCAGCGAAGCCGGCGAGAGCATGAAGGCCTACGGCGTCAAGGGCCACCGCCACCTGCCGGAGATCCGCCAGGGGCTCTGTCGCGCCGCCGGCGGTGAAGTCGGCCTGACCTTCGTGCCGCACCTGACGCCGATGATTCGCGGCATCCATGCCACCCTCTACGCGACTGTGGTCGAGCGCGCGCTCG
>JBFHKK010000139.1:0-6648 GCA_041595475.1 Pseudomonas sp.
CAGCGCTTTTCCAGGTTGCCCAGAATGCGCGCGTGAACCTGCTGACAACGGCGCAGCTCATCCTCGTCGATTCCGGCGAAGACTTCCTGGCGTAGCTGCGCGGAAATGGCCTCGATCTTCTCGATCAACGGCCGCGCCTGCGGACTCAGGGCGATCTTCTTGGCCCGGCGGTCCTCCGGCACGGCCTGGCGCTGGACCAGCCCCTGGGCCTCCAGGCTGTCGAGCAGGCGTGCCAGGGTCGGCCCCTCGACCCCCACGCTCTGCGCGAGTTCGCGCTGGGTCGGCAGCTCCTCGAAACGGCCCAGATGCAGCAGCACCAGCCAGCGCGCCTGGGACAGGCCCAGGTCGACCAGTCGCCGGTCCAGTTCGGCGCGCCAGGCCCGCGACAGTTGGGCGACCTGCATGGCGAAGCGGTGTTGATCGGTATGTGACATGAGGATTCGGCTCTGACAATCATCAAAATCTAATAATTAGCCAGCTAACCAGAACCCTTCGCCAAGAGCAAGCGTCTGCACCCCTCACCACTTCGCGTACTGGTCCTCGACGAAACCCCAGAGCCTGTCGATGGCCATCTCGGGCCCGGCCGAGGGGCGCAGCAGGCCGCTGAAGGTGCCGAAGATCTGTTTGAAATTGCTGGCCATGATGCCCAGGTTCAGGCGCTCCTGATGCAGCCCGTGGGGCTCAAAGCGCAGCGCCACCTGCCCGTCGTGGGAGTCGATCTGCCAGGGCTGCATGATGCGCTCGCGATCGAAGGCGAAACGCACGCTGTCGACCTTGATCAGTTGGCCGTCGAGCCACAGGCAGTTCTCGGTGAAGCTGGTCTCGTTGACCCCGCAGGAGAGGTTCAACCCGAGCCGCCGGCCGCCGACCGCGCCGGACAGGCAGGCCCAGTTCCAGTGGGTCTGCGGGCGCATGTAGCCGGCCGACCAGTCGTGATGGGCGTAGGCATCGATGGCCGCCAGGTCGAAATCGCCCAGCACACTGCGCACCTGGCCGTGGCAGCGCACCCCCGCCACCTTCTGCGCGTACACCCAGCCGTTCACCCCGGCCTGGGTATTCAGGCACATGGGCTGGAAGCTGGGCGCGACCTCGGAAAAGCAGGCGTCGATGCAGGTGCCGTCGTCCAGCTCGACCGACAGGCGCTTCTCCCGCGGCTCGGGGCGATTCTCCAGGCGCAGCCGGTTGCGTCCCCAGCGCAACTGGCAGACCCCGTCGTCCGGCTGCTGGGAAAAGTCTGTGCCCAGACCCAGCGGCAACTTGAACTGACGCTCGATCATGCGCCCACTGGGCGGATGGAACAGATAAACGAAGCCGACCCCGAGCAGACTCAGATTGGCCAGCGCGCAGCCACCGATCAGCTGCTCGCTGATCAGGCCGAAGTACTGGAACTGATGAAAGCGCCGCCACTTGGCCAGGGCGCCGAGGCGCCGGCCCATGGGCGAGCAGAAATCGAAATCACGGTAATTGATCAGGCCCGGCGCGGCCGCGAAGATGCCGTAGTGGGGCTGACCGTTGGCCTGGATGAGTCGATCCATCGGCTGAGTTCTCATGCAAAGCAGCGCCCGATCCTAGCAGTGCGCATTCGACCCGGCACGGACCGCCGGCGCCAGCCCGACGGGCAAATTCGGCCAGCCGCCGACAGCGCGAGTTCGGCTAGACCGGCTGCTCGGCCTCCGCCGAGAGCACCCGATTGCGACCCTGGGTTTTCGCCTGATAGAGGGCGCGGTCGGCATGCTCGTAGAGCTGGACGAAGCTGCCGCCGGTCTCCGGCTGCAAGCAGGACACGCCCACCGACATGGTCAGCATGCTGGCGGTCTGCGAGCCCTCATGGGCAATGTTCAGCGCCTGCAGGCTGGCGCGCAGGTCTTCGCCGCGCTGCCGGGCCTGGGGCTCGCCGAGATCGAACAGCAGCAGGGCGAACTCTTCGCCCCCCAGGCGCACGGCCATGTCCATGGGGCGGCGGGCCGCCTGCTGAATCAGCGTGGCGACCCGTTGCAGGACCAGATCGCCGGCCTGATGACCGTAATGATCGTTGTAGGCCTTGAAATGATCGATGTCGCAGAGCAGCAGGGCCAAGGAGTGATGCTCGCGCTGGGCCTGGCGCCAGATCCGCTCGAAGTGGCTGTTGAAGCTACGCCTGTTGTGCAGGCCGGTCAGGCTGTCCTGATCGGCCAGCACCCGCATCAGCCGACTGACCAGGAAGTGCTCGCGCGACTTGAGTTCCAGCAGGTAGCCGCCCACCGCACCGATCAGGTTGCCGAACAACAGGAACACCAGGTTGCTGACCAACTGCTGGGCCGGCAGTCCGGCCCAGAGCTCGGCCGCCGTGTAGGCCAGGAAGATCAGCAGCGCACAGCCGGCCGCCTCGCTCAGGCGCAGACCGATCAGGAAGTAGGCGCCCATGCTGATCAGCAACAGGCCCTCGTAGGGAAAGGCCGGGTCGGCCCGATGGGCGATGCCCACCACCAGCGCCGCGCCGACCCCCAGGGCGACCACGCTGACCTGACTCAAGCGCAGCGACAGATGCACCTTGGCGCGCTGAAACAGCAACCAGGCGCAACCTCCCAGCAGGCCGAACACCAGCAGCCGCACCAGCAGCATCCACCAGACTTCAGCACCGTTCAGGACGACGAAGTCGAGCCCGGCGAAGGCCAGCCAGAGCAGCATGGCGACGCTCACGGCGATACGCTTGAGCTCGTAGCTGTCTTCCAGCAGATAGGCCCGGTATTCGCGCTCCAGCGGCGGCGCGAAGCGCAGCCGGCGAAATCCCGAACGCAACTGGTCGGCGTAGGGACTGGGCCGGGTATCGTCCTGCCAGACGTGAGAAATTGCCACCATCACCTCTGCTGTTGGAAGCCCGCCTATGGCGTAGGGCCCGTCTCAGGCGCCATTATTTCGCCAGCATTATGACGCCAAGTATTCGACTCATCCAGCGCCGCCGCTGCCGATGCTCAGGCCTCGAATTCGGCCTGCAGGGCCGCACGCACGCAGTGCAATACGCCCGCCTCCACCCGTCCCGCGAACTGCTCGGCAATCTGCGCCGCCGGCGGCAACTCGCCGTCGCCCTCGAGGAAGGCATCCTGGATCTCGCCGAGCAGCGCCTCGGGCAGATCCAGCGCCTGCTCCAGGGCCAGCTGGCGACGCCCTATGGCCTCGGCCAGCAGGTTATAGACATTCCGCTCACTGCACTTGAGCTGACTGGCTATCTGCGCCGGGGTCATGCCCGCGCGCGCCAGACTGACCAGTTCATGGCGCAGATCGAGGGCGGCCGGCGCGGCCTCGGCGCCCGTCGCCAGCACCGCGAGGAATGCCGCGCCGTAGCGCTCCAGCTTGCGCGCGCCGACGCCGCTGACCCGGCCCATCTCCGCCAGACTGGCCGGCTGGCTGCGCAGCATCTCCAGCAGGGTGGCATCGGGAAAGATCACATAGGGCGGCACCCCATGCTCCTCGGCCAGCTTGCGCCGCAGGGCGCGCAGAGCCTCCCAGGTCGCCCGTTCATCGGTGCGAACCAACTGGCTGGCCGCGCTGCCGGAGGCCTTCACACTCTGCTGCGGCTTCAGATCGCGGCGCAGCTGCAGGCTGACCTCGCCGCGCAGCAGCGGCCGGCAACTGTCGGCAAGGCGCAGACCGCCGTAGCCGTCGAGGTCGACATCGGCCAGGCCGCGCGCCACCAACTGGCGAAACAGCGAGCGCCACTCGCCCTCGGCCAGCGCCTTGCCGACGCCGAACACCGAGAGGTGCTGATGACCGAGACCGCGCACCTTGTCGTTGTCGCGCCCGAGCAGGATGTCGACCAGGTGACCGACGCCGTAGCGCTGGCCGCTGCGGTAGATGGCCGACAGCGCCTGGCGCGCCGGCTCGGTGGCGTCCCAGGTCTGCACCTGGTCGACACAGGTATCGCAGTGGCCGCAGGGCTCGGCCAGTATCTCGTCGAAGTAGGCCAGCAAGGCCTGGCGGCGGCAGCGGGTTTCCTCGCACAGGGCCAGCATGGCCTCGAGCTTGTGCTGCTCGACCCGCTTGTGTCGCTCGTCGCCCTCGGAGTTGTTGAGCATCTGCTTGAGGAAGATCACGTCCTGCAGCCCGTAGGCCATCCAGGCATCGGCCGGCAGACCGTCGCGGCCGGTCCGCCCGGTTTCCTGGTAGTAGGCCTCCAGCGACTTGGGCAGATCGAGGTGGGCGACGAAGCGCACATTGGGCTTGTCGATGCCCATGCCGAAGGCGATGGTCGCCACCATGATCAGGCCTTCCTCGTTGAGAAAGCGCTTCTGGTGGTAGGCGCGCAGCTCGTTGCTCAGGCCCGCGTGGTAGGGCAGCGCGGGAAAGCCCTGCTGGCTGAGAAAGGCGGCGACCTCCTCGACCTTCTTGCGCGACAGGCAATAGACGATGCCGGCATCGCCCGTGCGCGGACCGAGAAAGGCCAGCAACTGCTTGCGCGGCTGCTCCTTGGGCACGATGCGATAGAAGATGTTCGGCCGATCGAAGCTGGAGAGAAAACGCTCGGCGTTGTCCAGCTGCAGGCGGACGATGATCTCCTCGCGCGTGCGCTTGTCCGCGGTGGCGGTCAGGGCGATGCGCGGCACCCCGGGGAACAACTCGGCGAGTTGACCGAGCTGCAGGTACTCGGGACGAAAGTCATGGCCCCACTGCGACACGCAGTGGGCCTCGTCGATGGCGAACAGGGCGATCGGCTGGCGCTGCAGGAAGGCCAGCATGCGCGGCTGGACCAACCGCTCGGGAGCCAGGTAGAGCAGCTTGATCTCGCCGCGGCTGATGCGCTCGGCAATCTCGCGCTGGGCCTCGGCGTCCAGGGTGGAATTCAGCGCCGCCGCCGCGACGCCGAGCTCCTCGAGGGTGGCGACCTGATCGTCCATCAGCGCGATCAGCGGCGAGACCACCACCGCCAACCCCTCGCGCAGCAGCGCCGGCACCTGAAAGCACAGCGACTTGCCGCCGCCGGTGGGCATCAGCACCAGGGCATCGCCGCCGCCGGCCACGCGCTCGATGATCGCCTGCTGATTGCCGCGAAAGGCGTCGTAGCCAAAGATGTCCTTGAGAATGCCTTGGGCCTGCGCGCGCATAGAAACTCCGAATTGGCTGGGCAGGATCAGGGCCGGGCCCCTCGCACCAGGAGCCCGGACGCCGCCACAAAGCGCCGCATTATACGCCAGCCCCGCACGCCCCGGCGCCACGCCGATCGGCCCGCCGGTGAAGTCCACAGCTGGCCCGGCGGGCCGCCTGCAGCGGGCGAAAAAATCCTCGCCGGCGGCGCCGGCAGGCGGATATCCGCGCTAAAATTCAGCCTCGAATCTCCCTCAAGGTAGCCGCACCATGTCCTTCGCCGAGCAACTGTCCCGCCTGCAAGCCTTTCTCGATGCCGATGAACTGCACGATGAGGCCCTGGACTATGTGGCCGCCCACGGCTATCTGACCGCCCTGTCGATCTGCGCCGAGGAGGTGCCCGAGCGCGAATGGATAGATGCGCTCTTCGCCGAACCGCCGCACTATCGCAGCGATGCCGAGCGCGAGGAAATCGAGGCCACCCTGGTCCTGCTCAAGGGCCACATCGCCCGCCAGCTGGCCGGCGACGACGAGCCCGAGCTGCCCTGCGAACTGGACCTGGGCGATGACCCGGACGACTCCGATCTGCGTGGCTGGTGCATCGGCTTCATGGAAGGCGTGTTCCTGCGCGAATCGGTCTGGTTCGAAGACGCCGAGGACGAGGTCAGCGAACTGCTGCTGCCGATCATGGTCGCCTCGGGGCTGTTCGAGGAGCAGCAGGAATTCGCCGAGATCGCCAAGGACCGCGAACTGGTCGACAGCATGGTCGATCAGATTCCCGAGCTGCTGACCGCGCTCTTCCTGCTCTGCCACGCCCCCGAGGAAAAACCCGCCCTGCTCAAGCCGCGCCACCACTAAGCGCGGGCGCCATGGCGCACGGCGATATTCGCGAGAGCAACCACCGCAGCGTGCGCTACGCCCTGCTGGCGGTCGGCTGGCTGTGCGTGCTGCTGGGGGTGATCGGCATCTTCCTGCCGGTCATGCCGACCACACCCTTCCTGCTGCTGGCCGCCGCCTGTTTCGTGCGCAGCTCCAAGCGCTTCTATCGCTGGCTGGTCTGCCACCCGCATCTGGGCCCCTGGATTCGTGACTATCTGGAGGGCCAGGGCATTCCGCTCAAGGCCAAGGTCTATACCCTGAGCCTGATGTGGCTAAGCATCGGCCTGTCCTGCTACCTGGTGCCGCAGATATGGGCGCGCCTGTTCATGCTGACCAGCGCGACCCTGGTCAGCCTCTACATCCTCAAGCAAAAGACCCTCGCTCCGCGCTGAGCGCCCGACAGCGCCCGCCGCTGCCCTAACTGGCTCGACAAGCGCGTCCGCAACCGGCGCAGGTGCAGCCCAGCACCTAGACTTTGTTCATCTTCGGCCCAGGCGCAGCCCATGCACTCAGCGCAGCGCATCCAAGGACGACTCAAGCGCCTGCGCGCGCTGCGCCTGGCGCTAGGCCTGCTGCTGCTCGGTATCGCCAGCGCCCTGGCCGACTGGGACTTCGACACTATCCTGGGCAATGCCGAGGCGCGCTACGGCCCCCTGGGCGCCGCCCGCCAGCGCATCCAAGCCTGGGAGCAACTGCTCAAGAGCAGCGAGC
>JBFHKK010000140.1:0-6633 GCA_041595475.1 Pseudomonas sp.
CCGGCGCTCCTCTGGGCCGTTCGGACGGGGCGGGTCATTGCGAGTCCTCGCCTGTTCATGGCGCCCCCGTCACGCCGGTGGCCGCTCGGGCCGCATCGACGGGCCGGACGATGCCCGCCTCGAATTCGCCGCGGAAATATTTGAGGGCGCTGGCCAAGGGCTCGACCGCCCCCGGCGCATGGGCGCAGAAGGTCTTGCCGGGGCCGAGAAGGGCGCACAGCTGTTCGAGGACCTCGATATCGCCGGGCTGGCCCTCGCCGCGCTCGAGTGCGCGCAGCAGCTTGACGCTCCAGGGCAGGCCGTCGCGGCAGGGGGTGCAGAAGCCGCAGGACTCGCGGGCGAAGAACTCCTCGAGATTGCGCAGCAGGCCGGGCATGCCGACGCTGTCGTCGATGGCCAGCGCCAGGCCGGTGCCCATGCGCGTGCCGGCCTTGGCGATGGCACCGGCGTACAGGGGGGTGTCCAGGTGTTCGGGTAGGAGAAAGCCGGTGCCGGCGCCGCCGGGCTGCCAGGCCTTGAGCCGGTAGCCGGCACGCATGCCGCCGGCGTATTCCTCGAACAGCTCGCGGGCCGGAATGCCGAACGGCAGCTCCCACAGTCCCGGGTGCCTGAGCCGACCGGAGAAGCCCATCAGCTTGCTGCCCATGTCCTCGCTGCCCGGGCGAGCCAGGGCCTTGTACCAGTCGACGCCGTTGCCGATGATCGCCGGCACGTTGCACAGGGTTTCCACGTTGTTGACGCAGCTCGGCTTGCCCCAGACCCCGGCGACGGCCGGGAACGGCGGCTTGGCCCGGGGGTTGGCGCGGCGCCCCTCCAGGGAGTTGATCAGCGCGGTTTCTTCGCCGCAGATGTAGCGGCCGGCGCCGCTGTGCACGAACAATTCGAAGGAGAAGTCGCTGCAGAGGATATGCTGGCCCAGCAGCCCGGCCTCCGTGGCCTCGGCGATGGCGCGGCGCAGGTGGCGCGCGCAGTCGACGTATTCGCCGCGCAGGAAGATATAGCCGCGGTAGGCCTTGAGCGCCTTGGCCGCGATCAGCATGCCCTCGATCAACAGGTGCGGCAGCTGCTCCATCAGCAGCCGATCCTTGTAGGTGTTGGGCTCCATCTCATCGGCGTTGCACAGCAGGTAGCGCTTGTCGAAGGGTTCGGCCGGCGGCATCAGCCCCCACTTCACACCGGTCGGGAAACCGGCGCCGCCACGCCCCTTGAGCCCGCTGTCCTTGACCTGCCGGACGATCTCCTCGGCGCTGAGTTCGATGATCGCCCGGCGCGCGGCGCTGTAGCCGTTCTGGCGCTGGTACTCGTCGAACCAGACCGGCTCGCCGTCATCGCGCAGGCGCCAGGTCAGCGGATGGGTCTCGGCATTGCGCGGGACCTGATTGGCGGTGCTGAAGGACACGCAGCTCATGGGTAGCCCTCCAGCAGCTTGGCGACATTGCTCGGGTCCAGGTGGCTGTAGGTGTCCTGGTCGATCATCAGGGTCGGGGCCTTGTCGCAGTTGCCCAGGCAGCACACCGGCAGCAGGGTGAAGCGGCCATCGCTGCTGGTCTGACCCTGGCCGATGCCCAGTTCGCGCTCTAGCGCGGCCTGGATGGCCTCGTGGCCGGCGATGTAGCAGACCATGCTGTCGCACAGCAGGATCACATGGCGGCCCACCGGCTGGCGGAAGATGTGGCTGTAGAAGGTCGCCACGCCCTCGATGTCGCTGGCCGGCAGCCCCAGCACTTCGGCGATCGCGCCTATGGCGCCGTCCGGCACCCAGCCGCGGCGGGCCTGGACGATCTTCAGGGCCTCTATGGAGGCCGCACGCGGATCCTCGTAGTGACCGATTTCATGCAGGATGGCGCCGCGCTCCTCGTCGCTGAGCTGGAAGCGGTCGGTCTGAATGAGTGAGTCGTTCATATCAGCGGTCCACATCGGCCATGACGAAATCGATGCTGCCCAGGTAGGCAATCAGGTCACCGACCAGGCTGCCCTTGATCACCGCGGGAATCTGCTGCAGGTGGGGGAAGCTGGGGGTGCGGATGCGCGTGCGGTAGCTCATGGTGCTGCCGTCGCTGATCAGGTAGTAGCTGTTCACGCCCTTGGTCGCCTCGATCATCTGCAAGGCTTCGCCGGCCGGCATCACCGGGCCCCAGGAGACCTGGAGGAAATGGGTGATCAGGGTTTCGATGTGCTGCAGGGTGCGCTCCTTGGGCGGTGGGGTGGTCAGCGGGTGGTCAGCCTTGAACGGGCCCTCCGGCATGTTGCGCAGGCACTGCTGGATGATCCGCAGGCTCTGGCGCATCTCCTCGACGCGGACGATGCAGCGGTCGTAGGCATCGCCGTTGACCGCCAGCGGCACCTCGAACTCGTATTGCTGGTAGCCCGAATAGGGCCGGGCCTTGCGAAGGTCGAAGTCCAGCCCGGTGGCCCGCAGGCCCGCACCAGTAACGCCCCACGCCAGCGCCTGGGCCGTGTCGTAGGCGGCCACGCCGAGGGTGCGGCCGCGCAGGATGCTGTTGTCCAGCGCGGCCTTCTGGTACTCGTCCAGGCGCCCCGGCAGCCAGTCGACGAACTCCTGAACCAGTGTTTCCCAGCCCCGCGGCAGATCATGGGCGACGCCGCCGATGCGGTACCAGGCCGGGTGCATGCGAAAGCCGGTGATGGCCTCGATCACCCGGTAGATGCGCTGGCGGTCGCTGAAGGTGAAGAACACCGGGCTCATGGCGCCGACATCCTGGATATAGGTGCCGAGAAACAGCAGGTGGCTGTTGATTCGGAAGAACTCGGCGAGCATCACCCGGATGCACTCGACCCGCTGCGGCACGCGGATGCCGGCCAGCTTCTCCACCGCCAGAACGTAGGGCAGGTTGTTCATCACCCCGCCGAGGTAGTCGATGCGGTCGGTGTAGGGAATGAAGCTGTGCCAGCTCTGGCGCTCGGCCATCTTCTCGGCGCCGCGGTGGTGGTAACCGATGTCCGGCACGCAGTCGAGAATCTCCTCGCCGTCCAGCTGCAGGATCAGGCGGAAGGCGCCGTGGGCCGAGGGATGATTGGGCCCGAGATTGAGGAACATGAAGTCCTCGTGCGGGCCGTGGCGCTGCATGCCCCAGTCCTCGGGCTTGAAGCGCAGGGCTTCCTGTTCCAGATCCTGACTGGCGGCGGACAGGCTGAAGGGATCGAACTCGGTGGCCCGGGCCGGATAGTCCTTGCGCAGCGGATGGCCCTGCCAGGTCGGCGGCATCAGCAGGCGGGTCAGGTGCGGGTGGCCGTCGAAGCGGATCCCGAACATGTCCCAGACCTCGCGCTCGTACCAGTTGGCGTTGGGCCAGATGCCAGTGGCGCTGGGCAGGCTCAGGTCGTCCTCGCGCAGGGCGACCTTGAGCATCACATCGCTGTTTCGCTCGATTGAAAGCAGTTGATAGAAGACGCTGAAATCAGCCGCCGGTAGCCCGGCGCGGCGGGTGCGCAGGCGCTCGTCGACGGCATGCAGGTCGTAGAGCATCAGATAGGGGCGTGGCAGTTGGCGAAGATGGTCGAGCACGGCCAGGAGACTGTCGCGCTCGACCCAGAGCACCGGCATGCCGGTGGCGGTGTCCTGCGGCCTGAGGCTGTCGGCACCGAAGCGCGCCTGCAGCTCCGCGATCACCTCAGTCTCGGCTGCTGTGTGCGGCGCTGCTTGCAGGGCGCTGGGGGCTGTCATGGCGGGTGCTTATCCCTGTGTGATCACTCGCATCAAATCTCGTCGGGGCTGCGCAACTGGGTGACCTGGATACGTTCGGCCTGGCGTGCCTGGCGCTGCGAGGGCATCCCGGGCCGGTAGACACCCTGCTCGCCGACCACCCAGGACAGCGGCCGGCGCTCGTGGCCGATGGACTCCTGCAGCAGCATCAGCCCCTGCAGGAAGGCCTCGGGGCGCGGTGGACAACCCGGCACATAGACGTCCACCGGGAGAAACTTGTCGACGCCCTGGACTACCGAGTAGATGTCATACATGCCACCGGAATTGGCGCAGGAGCCCATGGAAATCACCCACTTGGGCTCGAGCATCTGTTCGTAGAGGCGCTGGATCACCGGCGCCATCTTGATGAAGCAGGTGCCGGCGATGACCATGAAATCGGCCTGGCGCGGCGAAGCGCGGATCACCTCGGCGCCGAAGCGGGCGATGTCATGGGGTGCGGTGAAGGCCGTGGTCATTTCCACATAGCAACAGGACAAGCCGAAGTTGTACGGCCACAACGAGTTCTTGCGCCCCCAGTTCACCGCACCATGCAGCACCTGCTCGAGCTTGCCCATGAAGACGTTGCGGTGCACCTGATCCTCGAGCGGATCGCCGACCAGCTGGCGCCTACCCTGCGGATACGGCTGTTCGGCGGCGTCCGGATCGATGCGGGTGAGTGTGTAATCCATGGCGGTGCCTCATGCTTGCCGCGCGCCGGCAGAACGCTTGCGCCTTGCCTGCGGGGCCCAGTCCAGCGCGCCGACGCGCGCCAGGTAGAAGAGTCCGACGAGAAGAACGGCGGTGAAGATCAACGCCTCGATGAAGCCGGCCCAGCCGCTCTCGCGCAGCGAAACGGCCCAGGCGAAGAGAAAAAGCGCCTCGACGTCGAAGATCACGAAGAGCATGGCCACCAGGTAGAACTTGGCGGAGAAGCGTTGGCGGGCGCCGCCGGTGGAGACGATGCCCGACTCGAAGGGCTCGTTCTTGGCCCGGCCCCGGGCCTTGCCGCCCAGCAGGCTGGCAGTTCCGACCATGAAGGCGCACAGGGCTACGACACCGAGTAGAAAGACCGCCACGCCCCAGTTGTGGGCCAGGCTCGTTACCGCTTCGGGCATGCCATGTTCCTCGCCAAGTAAGGGTGGTGTTCATGCGTCATTGCCTGCGACTGCGTCACAGCGGTTTCTTCAATACTAGGCGGGCTTGGCCGGGCTTGCGGGGTGGAGGGGAAAAAAAGCTGCCGGCGCGAAGGCCGGCAGGGGTGTGTAGCGGGGTGTGGCGGAGCTCGATTGGACGGTGAAAACTGCCCCTCCTGGCCAGGCTTCAGCGCTGCTTGCTGACCCAGGCCCAGAGCATCTGGCAGACGATGGGCTCGTTGCCCGCCTCGTCGGTGACGCGCACGGCCACCAGCACTTCGCCCTTGTCCTGGCTGTGAATCGCCTGGATCTGCTCGGCGCTGAGACTGGCTTCGGCGCGCAGGGCTCCGCTGGCGCGCTTGAGGTAGTCGACCTTGAGACTCTTGATCAGCGGCAGCTTGTCATCCGGCACGTTCATGCCGACCAGAAAGCCGCTGGCCGATTCGGCCAACAGGGCCATGGCGGCGGCATGCACGCCCTTGATGTGGTTCTGCACCTTGCGCCTGTTGGCCAGGCTCATGACGGCGCGCTCATGGGTCAGTTCGTGCACGCGCACGCGGGCGGTGCCGGCGAACTTGACCTGGGAGCCGAACAGCAGCGACAGCGCCGGGCTGCGCAGGAAGCGGGGCAGCCGGTCGATCTGGGCGACGATGCGGCTCAAACGATTGCTGGACACAGTAACTCCTTGCTGTTTAAGGACGGCGGCGAGTCTGGCATGGCCGAGCGTGACCGACCAGGCTTGCGAATTGGCCTTTCAAACGCGCACAAAAAAGCCCCGGCATCGCTGCCGGGGCTTTTCCAACATCATTCTCTCGGCAGGGCGTAGTGCCCGGTCGGGAGAACCGGTTCCTCTTAGTGGAACTGGTTCATGGTGTTGTCTTTACCGCTTGCCTTCAGAGCCGCTTCGCCAGCGAAGTACTCTTTGTGGTTGTCGCCGATGTCCGAGCCAGCCATGTTCTGGTGCTTGACGCAGGCGATACCCTGACGCAGTTCCTGACGCTGTACGCCCTTGACGTAGGCCAGCATGCCCTGGTCGGCGAAGTAACCCTTGGCCAGGTTGTCGGTGGACAGCGCGGCGGTGTGGTAGGTCGGCAGGGTGATCAGGTGGTGGAAGATGCCGGCGTGGGCCGAACCGTCGCGCTGGAAGGTACGGATCTTCTCGTCGGCAACCTGGGCCAGTTCGGTCTCGTCGTACTCGACGCTCATCAGCTTGGCGCGGTCGTAGGCGGAGACGTCCTTGCCTTCGGCAACGAAGGCGTCGAACACCTGCTGACGGAAGTTCAGGGTCCAGTTGAAGGACGGGCTGTTGTTGTAAACCAGCTTGGCGTTCGGAATGACTTCGCGGATGCGGTCAACCATGGCCTTGATCTGGCCAACGTGCGGCTTCTCGGTCTCGATCCACAGCAGGTCGGCGCCGTTCTGCAGGCTGGTGATGCAGTCCAGGACGCAGCGGTCTTCGCCGGTGCCAGCGCGGAACTGGAACAGGTTGGACGGCAGACGCTTGGGACGCAGCAGCTTGCCTTCACGCTTGATCACGACGTCGCCGTTGCCCAGTTCGGCTTCGGAGATTTCTTCGCAGTCGAGGAAGGAGTTGTACAGGTCGCCCAGGTCGCCCGACTCTTTGGTCACGGCGATCTGCTTGGTCAGGCCGGCACCCAGGGAGTCGGTACGGGCAACGATGACACCGTTGTCGATACCCAGCTCGAGGAAGGCATAGCGAACGGCGGCGATCTTGGCCAGGAAGTCGGCGTGGGGAACGGTCACTTTACCGTCCTGGTGGCCGCACTGCTTCTCGTC
>JBFHKK010000141.1:0-6621 GCA_041595475.1 Pseudomonas sp.
AGCGGGCGCGATCGCCGCGACGAAACAGCAACTGCCCGGCCAGCAGCGGCTGCGGCACCAGTTGCTTGCGCAGTTCCCGCCACTGCTGGTCGGACAGCACATTGAGCGGTGTCAGGCTGCGCAGGTGGGCAGGATTGAGGGGCTCGTTCATCGGCGCATCAGACTCCGCTGATCAGACTGGTTGGGGGCCGGCTTGGCTCGTCCAGGGCGGCACGGCGCCCCTGCAAACCACCGGTATGGGCGAACAGCAGGCGGCTGCCGCGGGGAAAATAACCGGCCTCTACCTGGCGGCGCAACGCCAGCAGCGCCTTGCCGGTATAAAGCGGCTCCAGGGGCAGGCCGCTTGCCGCTTCGCTGGCGGCGATGAAATCTATCAATTCGTCATCGATCTTGGCGAAACCACCACGACAGGCTTCGATCAGTTCATAACCGGCGCATGTCGCGCCCGCCTCGGCGAGGATCGCCTGCAAGTGCTGCACCACGCCATGATTGGCCGGCACCGCCAGGGCCCCGTAAACCGGATGCCGTCCGGCCTCTGCCAGCACCAGGCCGGCCAGGGTCGTGCCGGTGCCGACCGCCAACCACCAGCCGTGGTAGTCCGGCCAACCGAGGTCGGGCAACTGCTCGCGGGCCTGCGCCACCAGCCCCATGCAGCCACGGGCGCCGGGCAGACCGCCGCCGCCCTCGGCGACCGGATGAAGATGCGGATAGCGGACTCGCCAGGGCTCCCAGAAATCCGTCCGGTGCCGGTCACGGTAGCCGCCATAGCCGAGCCAGTGAAGCCGCATGCCGAGAGCCTCGAGGTCACGCACTGTGGGGGTATTCTGCGGCTCGCCGCGCAGCAGCCCGACAGTGACGAAACCGAATCGGCGGCCGGCGCCGGCCAAGGCATGCAGGTGATTGGAGTGGGCGCCGCCGAGGCTGATCAGGCCTTCGGCACCGGCGCGCGACGCCGCCGCAAGATGGGGTGCCAGCTTGAACCACTTGTTGCCGCTGATCAGCGGATCGATCAGATCCAGGCGCAACACGGCGACCTCGACGCCAGCCGAAGCGAGCCAGTCGAGCGCAAGCGGCTGCAGCGGCGCCCGCGGCGTCCAATCGGGAAGGGTCAGGGGCAAGACTTAACCGACGGTGCGCAGACGGCTGCTGGCCTTGTGCCGAGCGCAGCAATTGGATTCACCGGCGCTGAAACGGCTGGGCGTATCGACCCGGTCGATGGGAATGGCGCAGCGCTGGCCATTGCTCAACAGGGCTTCGCAGCTCGGCTCCTGGTAGTGACGCAGCCACTGGCGGTACTGCTCCTCCGAGACGAAGCATTTTGCCGCCGCATAGGCCTGCGGATTGTCCTGATAACGGGCGATGTCCTGCAGGGGAATGGTCAGATGCCCGGCGCCCGGGTGATAGACCACGAAGACCACGCCAAGCTTGGTCAGTCGCTCGAGTATCTGGTCGCCGCCCTGGCTGGCCAGGCTGTCGCGCTCCTGCTTGAGTCGCTCGATCTCCTGCTGCAGCTGCATGTCCAGCTCGTTACGGTAGGCCAGCTCGACATCGCGCACGGCGATCTGTTCCTTGAAGTCGACCACCGCCGAGGCGATCTTCGCCTGCAATTCGCGCTCGAACTGCTGGCGCAGCCCGTCGCTCTCGCTGCGCCCATGGTGCTCCAGGGCCTGTAGCTGCGCGGTCAACTCCTCGCGCGAGGCCTGGAAACTTTCCGCCTGGGCGGCCAATTGCGCCTTGAGCCCGGCATTCAGCTCCTGCTGCTGACGCACGCTTTGCTGCAAGGTCTGCACCTGGGCCAGCAACGCCTTGCGCTGCTCCTCGGCGGCCAGCTTGACCTTGGCCAACTCCTCCTCGTGCTGCTGGCTCAGGCTGCTGATGCGCAGGCGCTGCTGCTTGATCATCTGCGCGGCCTTGAGGCGATCCTCCTGATCCTGCGCCGTCATCTGCCGACTGGCCGCTTCCTGGCCGGGGTCGGGGGCGTACCATTTGTCCTCCGGCGCCATCTGCAGCCGCTCGGGCGCCAGGGCCTGATCGCGATCTTCTTCGACCAGCAGGCCCAGATGGTTGCGCTTGACCGCGTCACGCAGCAGCAGCAAGTCGTTATGGCCCGGGGCCAGATTCGGGTCCCACATATGCATCTGGTGCCAGGACACCGGGCACTGGCTGCGGCACGCCAGGCGGATCGGCCCGCACCCCAGATCGGGACCGCGCCCGGCCTTTTCGGACAGGTGCTGCAGCGGCAGGTTCCAGCCGCTGTCGGGCGCGCCGTTCTCGTCGAAATCGATATAGAAGAACACGGCCGCGCGAATTTGCAGGCGGGGATTGATGACGACGTAGGCGGCACGCATCTGCTGGTCGGCGAACTCCGGCAGACTGACCACCCCATCGAGCACCGCCTCGAACTCGGCGAGCAGCATTTCCTTGCAGATGCCGCCCTGTTCCCGAAAGAACATCACGGCCTCGACCATCTGCGGTTTGTTATGCATGCTCATCGCTGCCCCTCAAGCCTGGCGCAAGGCGCCAGGCGATAGCGACGCGCCGAAACCGACGCGCATCCTCGCTTTCTTGGTTCAGGCAAGTCTAGGGGAAAACCGCGCGCCGGCAATGTGACCGGGTTGGCAGGCATCGGCCGCTGGGCATCAATTATGCGGCCGGACGGTGAAACTGTGACAGGCTTGGTAGGTATGGCGAGCGGCCAGCCAAGGCCGATGCGACGGCGATTCAACGCCTCAATGCAAAAAAAGGGTGCGCAGTGCGCACCCTTGTTCTCGCGCCGAAGCGCAACCCGCTTAGAGTTCGGCAGCCAGGCGCGAACCCTGATTGATCGCGCGCTTGGCATCCAACTCGGCGGCGACATCGGCACCGCCGATCAGGTGCACGTTCTGGCCAGCCGCCAGCAAGGCTTCCTGCAACTCGCGCAGCGGATCCTGGCCGGCACAGATCACCACGGTATCGACCGGCAGGACCTGCACCTCGCCACCGGCGACCCGCACGTGCAGGCCGGCATCGTCGATCTGCACATACTCGACGCTGTTGAGCATCTGCACCTGCTTGTTCTTCAGACCGGTGCGATGGATCCAGCCGGTGGTCTTGCCCAGGCCGTCGCCGACCTTGGTCTTCTTGCGCTGCAGCAGGAACACCTGACGCGCCGGCGCATGCGGTTCGGCCTGAATGCCGGCCACACCGCCACGGGCCTCGAGCTGGGTGTCGATGCCCCACTCCTTCCAGAAGGCCTCGCGATTGAGGCTGGTGGCCTCGCCCTGGTGGGTGAGGTATTCCGAGACATCGAAGCCGATGCCGCCGGCACCTATTACCGCAACCCGCTGGCCAACCGGCTTGCGCCCGAGAATGGCATCCAGGTAGCCGATCACCTTCGGATGGTCGACGCCAGGAATCTCCGGAGTGCGCGGGGCAATGCCGGTGGCCAGGATGACCTCGTCGTAGCCGCCCTGGGCCAGATCATCGGCCGAGACCCGAGTATTGAGGCGCAGATCGACCCCGGTGGTCTCGAGCTTGCGCTTGAAGTAGCGCAGAGTCTCGTAGAACTCTTCCTTGCCCGGCACCCGCTTGGCGACGTTGAACTGACCGCCGATCTCACCGGCCGAATCGAACAGGGTGACGCTGTGACCGCGCTCGGCAGCCACGGTGGAAGCGGCCAGACCCGCCGGGCCTGCGCCGACCACGGCAATCTTCTTCACCGCGGTGGTGGCGATATAGTTCAGCTCGGTCTCGTGACAGGCGCGCGGGTTGACCAGGCAACTGGTCAGCTTGCCGTTGAAGGTGTGGTCCAGGCAGGCCTGGTTGCAGCCGATACAGGTGTTGATCTCGTCACTGCGGCCAGCGGCGGCCTTGTTGACGAACTCCGGGTCGGCGAGGAAGGGACGGGCCATGGAAACCATGTCGGCATCGCCCTCGGCCAGGACCTGCTCGGCGACCTCGGGGGTATTGATGCGGTTGGTGGTGATCAGCGGAATCTTGACCTCGCCGCGCAGCTTCGCGGTGACCTTGGTGAAGGCCGCCCGCGGCACCTTGGTGGCGATGGTCGGCACACGCGCCTCGTGCCAGCCGATACCGGTGTTGATCAAGGTCGCACCGGCCGCCTCGATGGCCTTGGCCAGCAGGACGATCTCGTCCCAGCTGCTGCCGCCTTCGACCAGATCGAGCATCGACAGGCGATAGATGATGATGAAGTTGGGGCCCACCGCCTCGCGCACGCGACGGACGATTTCCACCGGCAGACGCATGCGGTTCTCGTAGCTGCCGCCCCAGCGATCGGTGCGCTGGTTGGTGTGGGCGACCAGGAACTGATTGATGAAATAGCCTTCCGAACCCATGATCTCGACGCCGTCATAGCCGGCCGTCTGGGCCAGGCTGGCGCAATTGACGAAGTCCTGGATCTGCTTCTCGATGCCCTCCTCGTCCAGCTCCTTGGGCTTGAACGGGTTGATCGGCGCCTGGATGGCGCTCGGCGCCACCAGTTTGGGGCTATAGGCATAGCGGCCGGCGTGCAGGATCTGCAGGCAGATCTTGCCACCCGCCTCATGCACCGCCTGGGTGACGATCTGGTGCTTCTGCGCTTCCTCGGCGGTGCTCAGCTTGGCCGCGCCCGAGTAGACCCCACCCTCCTCGTTCGGCCCGAAACCGCCAGTCACCATCAGGCCGACGCCGCCACGGGCGCGCTCGGCGAAGTAGGCCGCCATGCGCTCGAAGCCGTTGGGCTTCTCCTCCAGGCCGGTGTGCATCGAGCCCATCAGGGTACGGTTCTTCAGGGTGGTGAAGCCCAGGTCCAGGGGCGCGAGCAGATTCGGGTAGTGAGCAGTCATGGAGTTCTCCACTTCGAGGCATTGCAGTTCACGGAACGCCGCGGCCTCGTTGGAACCGCGGTCGGTATGGGCAGACGATAATCAGGCTGAACCCGAGCCTCAATGACTGTAAATTACAAGTTATTGATCGTATCGTGCAGCTCGGCGCCCCAAGCGACGAAACGACCACGCCCCTCGCCCCCTCTTTGGAGCACTCGATATGCACAGTTCGCGCGCAGCGCACACCGGCGCGAATGAGCGCAAACACCCGGGCCGCCGCGCCTGGCGAAGGCCAGCCGAAAGGTTCCAGCGCGACCATGACCTAGGAGCTTAAGCATGCCGCACACTCCCCCGCGCATCCGACTGGGCGATCTGTCGGTGGGTTTCGTCGACAGCCTGGCCGATGCCGTCCGTCAGCTCGGCCAGGATCCGTTGCCGCTGCTGAGCGCCTATGGCCTGGATGCGGCACATCTGGGCGAAGCCCGCGCGCGGCTATCGATACCCCGCTATATGCGCCTGGGCCACGCGGCCATCCAGCTGACCGGCGAGCCCGCCCTGGGCCTGCGCATGGGCCAGCTGAGCCGCCTGAACCAGTCAGGCCTCGCCGGGGTCACGGCGGCGCAGGCGCCGACCGTGCGCGAAGCGGCGCGGGCACTGATCCGCTTCGAGCCGCTGTACGCCTCGAACTACCGAGGCCACTCCAGCTTCCAGGAAGATACGCGCGGCGCCTGGCTGCGCTTCTACTCGATCAGCCCGTACAACGCCTACAACCGCTTCGTCGTCGATTCGGTGCTGACTGGCTGGGCACAGCAACTCGGCACCCTCGCCGGGCAACAACTGGCGGTGGAAAAAGTGCAGATCGAGTTTCCGCCGCCCGACTACGCCAGCGCCTACGCAGAGGCCTTCGATGGCCCGGTCGAATTCGGCGCGGCGCGCAACCAGCTGCGCCTGAACCAGCAGGCACTCAACCTGCGCAATCCGGCGCACTGCCCGAGCACCTGGCGCCATCTGCTGGCGATCTGTGAGGCTGAACTGGAGCAACGCACCCGCACCCGCAGCCTGCGCGAACAGATCACCCAACTGCTCGGCCCCCTGCTGCATGGTCATGAGCCGGATCTGCAGGAGGTGGCCACCCGGTTGCAACTGCCCAGCTGGACGCTCAGGCGCAAGCTGGCCGAGGAAGGCACGCAGTTTCGCAGCATTCTCAACGAAACCCGCCGCGACCTGGCCATGGCCTATATCCGCGACACCGAACTGGCCTTCGGCGAAATCGCCTACCTGCTCGGCTTCTCTTCCGCCGAGGCCTTTCAGCGCGCCTTCAAGCGCTGGAATCGGCAGACACCGGGAGAATATCGCCGCGCCCAGCGTCGGCGGAGCTAGTCAGAGCTCGCTGGCGTCGTCGTCCCATTCAGGAGAATCTTCTTGCAGCGCCTGCAACTCGAGCCACTCTTCCTGGTAATCGTCCATCTCTCAGCCTCCGCAGCTTGATTGACCGACCTCTGTGGTCGGCACGAACCTATTGCCCCAGCAAGCTAAATCAGAACGATGAAGGCAAGATGACACCTTGTCGCGGGCATTAAAAAACCCCCAGGCATCGCTACCTGAGGGTTTCGGATATGGCGCAGCGGACGGGACTCGAACCCGCGACCCCCGGCGTGACAGGCCGGTATTCTAACCGACTGAACTACCGCTGCGTGTCGGCTGGGCTTGCGCCCAAATTGCTCTTGCTCGATCTGGCCGATCAGCGCGCTGACTGCTCGACCTCAAGCCGGAAATCCGGACTTGGAAAAATGGCGCAGCGGACGGGACTCGAACCCGC
>JBFHKK010000142.1:0-6615 GCA_041595475.1 Pseudomonas sp.
AAGCAGAGCTTATGTATAAGAGCCTCGAAGGCGTTTCTCTGGACGTCCTGCGCGTATTCGAATCCGCCGCCCGCCACCTGAGTTTCACCGCCGCCGCCCGCGAACTGGGCAGCAGCCAGCCGGCCATCAGCCAGCAGATCAAGCGCCTCGAGCAGCAACTGGCGACCCGGCTGTTCGACCGGGTCTATCGCGGCATCGTCCTCACCGAGGCCGGTGCCCTGCTGCTGCGCCACGTGCAGGAGGCCCTGGGGCTGCTGGACGCCGGACTGGCGGCGCTCACGACCCGGCCGCAACACGAGGTGCTGCAGGTGGCCACCGATTTCGCCTTCGCCGCCTACTGGCTGATGCCGCGTCTGCCGCGTTTTCACCAGCGTCATCCCGAGGTGGATGTCAGCCTGATCAGCAGCGCCCGCGACCTCGGCACCCTGCCCTCGGAGATCGACGTTGCCATCGCCTTCGGCGACAGTCGCTTCAAGCACGGCGAGGCCCAGCTGCTGTTCCACGAGGAAGTGTTTCCGGTGGCCAGCCCGCAACTGCTCGAGGGGCGAGCCCTGCCGCTGGGGCCGGCGGCGCTGCGCGAGTTGCCGCTGCTGCACCTGCGCCCGGAAAGCCGCTCGCGCTGGTTCGACTGGCAGGGGCTGTTCCGCGCCTACGGCCTGGCCGAGGCGCCCGGTACCGGCGCCCTGCGCTTCGACAACTACACCCTGCTGATCCAGGCGGCGATCGCCGGTCAGGGCGTGGCGATCGGCTGGCGCCATCTGGTCGATGAGTTGCTCGAGCAGGGCCTGCTGTGCCGCCTCGGCCCCGCCGAGGTGCGCTCGGCGTTCGGCTATTACCTGGTGCTGCCGGCGCGCAAGCGGCGCCTGCGCCTGACCCAGCATTTCGTCGATTGGATGCAGGACGAGCTGCTGCGCGACCCTGCGCCGGCCTGACTGGCCGATAGACAAAAGGTGGCTCCCTCGCGGCAGCGGCCCCTGCAAGGGCGGCGGTCGATTCCCTATACTGAGCGCATGAGCCGCGAGCGCGCGGCGAGCCTCTTTCCATTTCCTTCAGTGAAGCCTGCCGTGAACATTCGTCATCCGCTTACCCGCCTGTTGCTGCTGTGCAGCTGCCTTTTCGCCGCTTCGATCGGTCACGCCGCCGACAAGACCCCGCCCCGGCAGCAACTGGCGGCCGGCAGCGCCCTGCTGGTCGATCTGCAGACCGGCGAAGTGCTCTACTCCAGCCATCCGGATATGGTGGTGCCGATCGCCTCGGTGACCAAGTTGATGACCGCCATGGTCGCCCTGGATGCCAAGCTACCGCTCAGCCAGGTGTTGCCGATCACCATTCGCGACAACAAGCATATGCACGGGGTCTATTCGCGGGTGCGCCTGGGCAGCGAGATCAGCCGCCGCGACATGCTTTTGCTGACCCTGATGTCTTCGGAGAACCGCGCCGCCACCAGCCTCGCCCATCACTATCCGGGCGGCTACGGCGCCTTCATCGCCGCCATGAATGCCAAGGCCAAGGCCCTCGGCATGCACAGCAGCCGCTTCGTCGAGCCCACCGGCCTGTCCGAGCAGAACGTCTCCAGCGCCCAGGACCTGTTGCGCCTGCTCAAGGCCAGCGAGCAGTACCCGCTGATCGGCCAACTCAGCACCACTGGCGAGAAGGTCGTGAGCTTCAGCAAGCCGCGCTACAGCCTGGGCTTTCGCAACACCAATGCCCTGGTGCGCAAGGCCGACTGGAGCGTGCACCTGAGCAAGACCGGTTTCACCAACAAGGCCGGTCACTGCCTGGTGATGCGCACCGTGATGAACAAGCGCCCGGTGGCTTTCGTGGTGCTCGACGCCTTCGGCAAGTACACCCACATGGCCGACGCCAACCGCCTGAAGAAGTGGCTGGAAACCGGCCGGGTCAGCCCGGTACCGGCCGCAGCCTTGAGTTACCGCCAGCAGCGGCTGGCGGCGCGGCTGGATCGTTAATGAGGTGTGTGCTGGCCGCGCGGTAACGCAGGCGCGGCGACTGTTACTCGGGGCCGGCGTGCCCAACCTTGGTTGGCTGGCTGGCGAAGGGGGCATTGCGTTCTAGTTGGAGTCCGGCGTTGCCATGGCCTGGCCAGCGGCGCCGGCGCCTATTGCTCGACTCCAACAACAAGAGAGCGCTGCCCCCATGAAAACCTTTGTCTCCCTGGTCCTCGGCCTCGGCCTGGTCTGCTCTGCCGGTCAGGCGGCTGCCTGGTCGCAACCCACCCACAAGAACATCGTCAAGGACGCCCTGGCGTTCATGAACTCCAGCAATGCCACGGCGGACATGCGCCGCGCCTACCAGTTCTATGTCGGCGCCGCCGGCAGCGAGGCCCGCGCCGGCGAGATCCTCGGTCAGGCCGCCTACGATGTCGACGACTTCAAGGACACCCGCCTGGGCGGCTGGTGGGTCGGTTACGAGCACGCCCCGGCCTATGGCGCCGCCGCCTCCATCGTCAACTACACCTCCTACTGGCACTTCATCAACATGGCCCGCCAGGGCGACGACCACGGCAACGACCATGGCGGCTACGACTATCGCTACCGCAAGGTGGACGGCAGCTGGAGCGGCGACGTCGACTGGTACGCCATGGTCTACCTGTACAACCGCGAGCTGAAGAAGAGCGACTTCGACAGCACCGAGGCGCACTATCGCCAGGGCAGTCGCTCGGACTGGCAGAAGCACTATGGCGACTTCCAGACCGCCGCCTTCCAGCCCATCGACAACCTGGCCAAGTACTGGTTCGACCAGTTCAAGGCCGCGCCCTCGCTGCAGACCATCGGCTATTCGCTGCACGCCACCGGCGACGTGGCCCAGCCGCACCATGTCTGGATCACCTCGGGCAACGGTCACTCGGGCTGGGAAGGCTGGGTCGACGACCACTACTTCAAGGAACGCCTGAACGATCCGGCGGCGGTGGCCAGCCTGGTCGGCCGCTACGATCCGAAAAAACCCCTGCGCGACCTGCTGACCCAGACCGCCCAGGTCGCCTACCAGCATCCCGAGCCGCTCTACGACACCAGCTACGCCACGCGCCTGCGGGTGGCCAAGTCGCTGATCCCGGAATCTATCGCGCTGACCGTCAACGTGCTGACCAAGGGCGCCAACAGCTTCTACGGCCAGGGCGGGCTCTGAGGTGGCAGCTTTTCTGAGCCGTACCCTGATCGTGCTGGGGTTGGCGGGCATTGGCCTGCCGGCCCCGGCCGCGCAGGACCTGCGCATCGACGGCGAACGCCTGCCGGGCAAGAGCATCGAACTGCTCGAACGGGCCCTGAGCCGGATCAAGTTCAACACCGACCCGGCGCAGCTGCGCCGCGGCCTGGTGGAGAATCGCCTGCTGGCCCGCGACCTCGAAGAAGAACTCAATCCGAGTTACAGCGCCGATCTGCAGGCGCTGGTCGAGGTCGAGGCGGCCAACCTGATCGAACAGGTCCATGGCCACCGCTTCGACCACGACCTGCGGCCCTTCCTGCGCCAGCCGCAGCCGCTCAGCGCCGAACGCCTGCGCCAGGTGCTGGCGCCGCCGCAGCAGGGTCTGGTGCTCGACAGCCTCAAGCTGAGCCGGGCGCAACAGGAAGAGGCGGCCCAGCTGCCACTGATCGCCTGGCAGTTCCCCGGCCAGGCGCTGAGGCGCCTCGATCTATTGGCGCTGTATCAGGGCGATAACGTGCAGGGCCAGGTCGAGCTGCAGCAGGGCAATCTGAGCTACCTGGCCGAGCAGGTGCGGCAGCATGTGCTGCGCGACTATCTCTGGTACCAGCTGGCCGAGCAGGGCTTCGATGCGGCCGAGCGCGAGGGCCTGCGCCAGCTGGTGCGCGACAAGCTGATCCGCCACAAGTACCTGCACCAGATCGGCCTGCACAGCGATTTTCACCACGAGACCGACAGCCTCAAGCAGTTGGCGCGCCAGGTCAGCGACGCCGAGGCCGAGGCCTATTACCGCCGCCATCTGGCCCAGTACCGTAACGTCGCCCAGGTGCAGGCGGCGCATATCCGACTGGCCGATCAGGCGTCTGCAGACCGCGTCTATGCCGAGCTGCAGGCCGGACTGACCTTCGACGAAGCGGTGCGTCGATACTCGCTGGCAGACGACAAGGACCGCCAACCACCCGGCGATCTGGGTCTGATCCGCCCCCAGGACGGCCAGCTGGACTTCCTGCGCAAGACCGCCTTGCTGCAGAAGGCCGACACTGTCTCTCAGCCGATGCGCATCGACGGCGCCTTCGAGATCGTCCAGGTGCGCGCACGCGAGGATCGCCAGCTACCCCTGAGCGATCCGAGCGTGCGCTACGAGGTCAACCAGGCGGTGGCCAAGCAGCAGCTGGGCGCGCAATTTCAGGCGCGGCTGCAGGCATTGCTGGACGAGGCCCGGGTGCAAGGCCTGTGAAGCATTGGCTGGCCGCCGCCCTGCTCGGCTCTGCCGGCGCCGTGGCCCTGACCCTCTGGTTGGCGCCAGCCGCGGTGCCGGTTCGGCATTCCGCGCCGGCCCAGTCCGTGCAGATGCCCGAACTCGGCCAGCCGCTGCCTGTCGTGGCGGCGGCCGCTGCCGCCGAGGCGCACGCGGCAGTCACCGGCGTTGCTGAGGAGCCGCCCGGCGAGGTGCCGGTGCTACCCAGTCTCGAGCCAGTCGAAGCCCAAATGCTGATGCAGCTTATGCTCGAGCGCGGCGATCCGCGCAGCCCGGCCCTGGGCGAGCTCAAGCCGCGACCCACACCCGCGCCGGCCGTGCTGGCCGACCCGGCGCAGTACCAGGCCTTCGAAGACCAGCACAGCCGCGCGCAGATCCAGGCCTACGTCGGCGGCGTGCAGCGGATTCCCGAGATCCGCGCGCGCATCGAGCAGGCCGCCCAGTCCGGCGAGCGCAGCGCCGCCGAACTGGACGAGGCCCGCGCCGCCCTGGAGCAGCTGGAGATGCTGCAGCGCAAGTTGCAGCGCGAGGCGCCGGAGCTTTTGCCGAGCGCGCCTTAGGGCGATCAAGGCGCACTTGGCCAGCGGGTTTTGTCGGTTCGAGCAGAGAACTGCTGTATACGAAAAAACCGCTGCTCCCTCGCGGAAACAGCGGTTTTGTTGCGGCAGTCGGGCGGTCAGGCGCGGGCGTTGCGCACCCCTTCGGCCAGTTGGCGACAGAGGCCGAGCACGCCGTCCACGGCCTGCTGATCGTTCTCGGCATTGGCGATCTGGTCGATCAGCGCCGAGCCGACCACCACGCCCTCGGCCAGGCGGGCGATGGTCGCCGCGTGTTCCGGGGTGCGGATGCCGAAGCCGATGCTGATCGGCAGCTCGGTGTGGCGGCGCAGGCGCGCCACCGCTTCCTGCACGTGCTCGACGGTGGCCGAGCCGGCGCCGGTGACGCCGGCCACCGAGACGTAGTAGACGAAGCCGGAACTGCCGGCGAGCACCTTGGGCAGGCGCGCGTCATTGGTGGTCGGGGTGGTCAGGCGGATGAAGTCCAGGCCGGCCGCCTGGGCCGGATCGCAGAGGTCGGCGTTGTGCTCAGGCGGCAGGTCGACCACGATCAGGCCGTCGACGCCTGAGTCCTTGGCCTCGGCGATGAACCTGTCGACCCCGTACTTGTGCACGGGATTGAAGTAGCCCATCAGCACCAGCGGCGTGGTCTGGTCCGCCTGGCGGAATTCACGGACCATCTGCAGGGTCTTGGCCAGGTCCTGCTTGGCGGCCAGGGCGCGGATGTTGGCCAGCTGGATCGCCGGGCCGTCGGCCATGGGATCGGTGAAGGGCATGCCCAGCTCGATGACGTCGGCGCCGGCGCCCGGCAGGCCCTTGAGGATGGCCAGGGAGGCGTCGTAGTGGGGGTCGCCGGCGGTGACGAAGGTCACCAGGGCGGCGCGATTGTGCTCTTTCAGCTCGGCAAAGCGGCGCTGCAGGCGGCTCATGCGTGCTTCTCCTGTTCGCTCATGTGGTGCATCACGGTCTGCATGTCCTTGTCGCCGCGGCCGGAGAGGTTGACCACCATGATGTGGTCCTTGGGCAGCTTGGGCGCGCGCTTGAACACCTCGGCCAGGGCGTGGGAGCTCTCCAGGGCCGGGATGATGCCCTCCAGGCGGCAGCACTGGTGGAAGGCGGCCAGGGCCTCGTCGTCGGTGATCGAGCAGTATTCGACGCGGCCGATGTCGTGCAGCCAGGCATGCTCGGGACCGATGCCGGGATAGTCGAGGCCGGCGGAGATGGAGTGGGCGTCGATGATCTGGCCGTCGGCGTCCTGCAGCAGGAAGGTGCGGTTGCCATGCAGCACGCCGGGCACCCCACCGGTCAGGCTGGCGGCATGCTTGCCGCTGTCGATGCCGTGGCCGGCCGCCTCGACGCCGACGATCTTCACGCTTTCGTCATCGAGGAAGGGGTGGAACAGGCCCATGGCATTGGAGCCGCCGCCGATGCAGGCGACCAGGGAATCGGGCAGCCGGCCTTCCTTCTCCTGCAACTGCTCGCGGGTTTCCTTGCCGATCACCGCCTGGAAGTCGCGGACCATCGCCGGATAGGGATGGGGGCCGGCGACGGTGCCGATCAGGTAGAAGGTCGAGTCGACGTTGGTCACCCAGTCGCGCAGGGCCTCGTTCATCGCATCCTTGAGGGTGCCGGTGCCGGCGG
>JBFHKK010000143.1:0-6612 GCA_041595475.1 Pseudomonas sp.
AGGGCAAGCCGACGGCGCGCGGGCGCATCCTGCAGAATGTCTTCGTCAAGTTCTATGCCGCTGGCCTGCAGCCCTACCTGGCCCAGGTCCACCAGCGCGGCCAGCGCTGGAGCGACAGCCTGGGCCAGCTCAGCAGCACGGCGCAGATCCCGGAAAGCATGCGCACCTATCTGAAGCAACTGGCCGGCGCCGAGGACTCGCTGTGGAACCGTTTCGAGCGGGCCAATGCCGAGCATGTGCGCGCCTGGCAGCGGACTCTCAGAAGCTGTGGCCTGGCGCCCGGTCAGTCGGGCTGGCAGGGCCAGGCGGCCAGCGCCGACCAGTAGGCCTCGGAGAGGTAGGCGCGTCCGGCCAGCAGGTGCGCCAGGTAGTCCCGCGCCGGCAGCAGGCCGTCCTGGCGAAAGGCGGAATTGGCGATATAGACCCAGGCCGGCTGAATGCCGCTGTCGGTCTGGATCGGCAGGCGTTCGCGGCTGTAGTAGACGGGCGTGCCCTCAAAGGGGTCGAGTTTGACGATTTCGTGCGGATCGGTCAGGCGGTAGAGGACGCCTTCGACCCGGCCGCCGCGGCTATGGCGGATATTGGCGTAGGCGCAGCCGGGGCGGTCCATGGCGCGCTTGTTGAAGCACAGCTCGAATCCCGCCAACTGCCCGGCCATGGCGTGCTCCACCACTAAACCGCGGGCCTGCATGCGCGCCGGATTCATGTTCGAGCCGTAGGCGAAATACCAGGGCATCAGTCGAGCTTCTTGCGGATCCAGTACAGGTAGGTACCCGACTCCTCCGCCTGCTCCAGCAACTCATGGCCGAGGAACACGCAGAACTTGGGGATGTCGCGGCGGGTCGAGGGATCGGTGGCGATCACCTTGAGCAGGCCGCCGGCCGGCAGGTCGCGCACCTTGTTGTGCAGCAGCATCACCGGCTCGGGGCAATAGAGGCCGCTGGCATCGAGCAGATCATCGTGGGGGGCGTCGCTACGCAGGGACATCGGCAGACTCCTAAACAGGGCGCCATTGTCGCGCAAAGCGGGCCATCGGGTCACCCCGTGCGGCCGACTAGGCTTATCGGTAATGCGGCGGCGCAAGCGCCGCCGGGGAGCGCGGGCCATGGCCGAACAGCAGCGCTGGTGCCTGATACGCCTGGACGACAACGGCAACGAATTCGTCGTCCAGGCGGATCTCAGTCGCGCCCAGGCCCAGGCCCTGGCGCGCCAGTACGAGGCGCGCGGGCACAAGCAGAGTTACTGGGTCAGGCGCCAGGCGGACAAGCCCACAGGCGAATGAAGCTCACTTGCCCAGCCGGCGCAGGTGGCAGGTGACTTCCTCGCGGTCGTGATAGAGCTGCTTACAGGCGATCGATACCTTGAGCTTGCGCGCGGCGAAGGCCTCTTCCAGGCGTTGCAGCAGGCGCCGCACCTCGGCGTAACGCTGCTTCATCGGCAGTTTGAGGTTGACCACCGCCTCGCGGCACAGGCCCTCGCCGATCCAGGTTTCCAGCAGGGCAGCACTGCGCGCCGGCTTCTCGACGATGTCGCAGACCATCCAGTCCACCGGCTGCTTGGGTTTCCAGGTGAAGCCGTCGACCATCAGATGCTGGACCAACCCGGTGTCCATCAGGCTCTCGGCCATGGGCCCGTTGTCGATAGCGGTCACCAGCATGCCGCGGCGCACCAACTGGTAGGTCCAGCCGCCGGGGGCGGCGCCCAGATCGACGCCGGTCATCTCATCGGACAGGCGTGTGGCCCACTGCTCGCGGGGAATGAAGGTGTGCCAGGCCTCTTCCAGCTTGAGGGTCGAGCGGCTCGGCGCCTCGCGGGGAAACTTCAGCCGTGGGATGCCCATGGGCCACTGGGCGCTGTTGTCGGCCTCGGCCAGGCCGAGGAACACCTCGCGGCCGCTTCTGAAGGTCAGCAGCAGGCGTGGCTGGCCGCCCTCCTCCAGCAGCTTGCCGGCCTTGAGCAACGCCTTGCGCAGCGGCGCCTCGAACTTCTTGCAGAAGTTCGACATTTCCTTGCCCGCATTGGTGTCCAGCACCTCCAGCCAGAGGCTGGCGCAAGGCGGGTAGTCGGCCAGCGCGGCGAGCAGCACGCTGATACGGTCGCTTTCCGGCAACTCGACGAAGCGCCCACGGGCCCACTGGCGGACGAAGATCAGCTGACTGAAGCGCAGCCCGCGCATCAGTTGCTCGGCGCCGCCGGCTTCAGTGCAGACGAATTCGGCGCAGGCGCTGTTGGCGATACCCTTGGCGTAACCGGCCACCTGCAGGCGCGCGGCCTGCTCGGATATCTCCGCGCAGACCTCCTTCTCGAAACCGGGGCGGCAGTGCAGTAACAGGCTGTTCATCGGTGTTCTCCTCAGGGCCGCGCATTCTAGCGGAGTCGCCGGCCTTGGGTGGCAACCGAGTGCGGCCGCGCATGGCGCGAGCGGCCAAGCGCGACTAGCTTGAACACTTAAACTGCAACCATCCGGCCCGCCACGGGCGAGCCCCGAGGAGATTTCGCATGCCTTCGCAAGACAGCCTCAACTGCCGGCAGAGCCTCACCGTCGGCGACCGCACCTACCAGTACTTCAGCCTCCCGGTGGCGGCCAAGCGCCTGGGCGACCTCGAGCGCCTGCCGCTGTCGCTCAAGGTGCTGCTGGAGAACCTGCTGCGCTGGGAAGACGGCAGCACCGTTACAGGCGACGACCTGCAGGCCTTCGCCGACTGGCTGAAAGATCGTCGCTCGGAACGGGAGATCCAGTACCGCCCGGCCCGGGTGCTGATGCAGGACTTCACCGGGGTGCCGGCGGTGGTCGATCTGGCCGCCATGCGCGCGGCCATGGCCAAGGCCGGCGGCGATCCGCAGAAGATCAACCCGCTGTCGCCGGTGGACCTGGTGATCGACCACTCGGTGATGGTCGACCAGTTCGCCTCCAAGGCCGCCTTCGCCAAGAATGTGGAAATGGAAATGCAGCGCAATCACGAGCGCTACGCCTTCCTGCGCTGGGGCCAGCACGCCTTCGACAATTTCCGCGTGGTGCCGCCAGGCACCGGCATCTGCCACCAGGTCAATCTGGAGTATCTGGGCCGCACGGTCTGGACCCAGGAGCAGGACGGCGACACCTATGCCTTTCCCGATACCCTGGTCGGCACCGACTCGCACACCACCATGATCAATGGCCTGGGCGTGCTCGGCTGGGGCGTCGGCGGCATCGAGGCAGAGGCGGCCATGCTCGGCCAGCCGGTGTCCATGCTGATTCCCGAGGTGGTCGGCTTCAAGCTCAAGGGCAAGCTCAAGGAAGGCATCACCGCCACCGATCTGGTGCTCACCGTGACCCAGATGCTGCGCAACAAGGGCGTGGTCGGCAAGTTCGTCGAGTTCTATGGCGACGGCCTGGCCGACCTGCCGCTGGCCGACCGCGCCACCATCGCCAACATGGCGCCCGAGTACGGCGCCACCTGCGGCTTCTTCCCGGTCGATGCGGTGACCCTCGACTACCTGCGCCTGACCGGCCGGCCGCAGGACTGCGTCGAACTGGTCGAGGCCTATTGCAAGGCCCAGGGGCTGTGGCGCGAGGCCGGCCACGAGCCGCTGTTCTCCGACAGCCTGGAACTGGACATGGCCGGCGTCGAGGCCAGCCTGGCCGGGCCCAAGCGGCCTCAGGATCGGGTCGCGCTGTCCCAGGTCAGCCGCGCCTTCGACGAGTTCATGGGCCTGCACCTGCAGCCAGCGCCCAAGGAGGAGAGCCGCCTGCTTAACGAGGGCGGCGGCGGCGCGGCGGTCGGCGCCTCGGCCCAAGTCAGCGAGGTCGACTACCAGCACCAAGGCCAGACCCACAGACTCAAGGACGGCGCGGTGGTGATCGCCGCCATCACCTCCTGCACCAACACCTCCAATCCCAGCGTGATGATGGCCGCCGGGCTCTTGGCCAAGAAGGCGGTGGAAATGGGCCTCAAGCGCAAACCCTGGGTCAAGAGCTCGCTGGCCCCCGGCTCCAAGGTGGTGACCGAATACCTCGATGCCGCCGGCCTGACCCCCTACCTGAACGAACTGGGCTTCGACCTGGTCGGCTACGGCTGCACCACCTGCATCGGCAACTCCGGGCCGCTGCTCGAGCCGATCGAGAAGGCCATCCAGGACCACGACCTGACGGTGGCCTCGGTGCTCTCGGGTAATCGCAACTTCGAGGGCCGCGTGCACCCGCTGGTGCAGACCAACTGGCTGGCCTCGCCGCCGCTGGTGGTGGCCTATGCCCTGGCCGGCAGCGTGCGCGTGCACCTCGCCGAAGAATCGCTGGGGCATGGCAAGGATGGCCGGCCGGTGCACTTGAAAGACATCTGGCCGAGCCAGCAGGAAATCGCCGAGGCGGTCAAGAAGGTGGAAACGGCGATGTTCGACAGGGAGTACGCCGCCGTCTTCGAGGGCGACGACCAGTGGCGGGCAATCGAGGTGCCCAAGGCCGACACCTATGCCTGGCAGAGCGACTCCACCTATATCCAGCATCCGCCGTTCTTCGAGAATATCGACGAGGCGCCGGCGCATATCGGCGACATCCACCAGGCGCGCATCCTCGCCCTGCTCGGCGATTCGGTGACCACCGACCACATCTCCCCGGCCGGTTCGATCAAGACCGACAGCCCGGCCGGGCGCTACCTGCGCGAGCAGGGCGTGGAGCCCCGCGACTTCAACTCCTACGGCTCGCGGCGCGGCAATCACCAGGTGATGATGCGCGGCACCTTCGCCAACATCCGCATCAAGAACGAGATGCTCGATGGCGAGGAAGGCGGCTACACCCTGCATGTGCCCAGCGGCGAGAAGCTGTCGATCTATGACGCAGCCATGCGCTACCAGGAGGCCGGCACCCCGCTGCTGGTGATCGCCGGCAAGGAGTACGGCACCGGATCAAGCCGCGACTGGGCGGCCAAGGGGACCAACCTGCTGGGGATCAAGGCGGTGATCGCCGAAAGCTTCGAGCGCATCCATCGCTCCAACCTGATCGGCATGGGCGTGCTGCCGCTGCAGTTCAAGGCCGGCCAGGACCGCAAGCGCCTCAAGCTGACCGGCAAGGAGACCCTGGCCATCTGTGGCCTGGACGGCGTCGAACTGCACCCGGGCATGCCCCTGACCCTGGAGATCAGCCGCGAGGATGGCAGCCACGCCAGCGCCGAGCTGCTGTGCCGCATCGATACCCAGAACGAGGTCGAATATTTCAAGGCCGGCGGCATTCTGCATTACGTGCTGCGTCAGTTGATCGCGGCTGGCTGAGCCGACCAGGCCACCTCTCGGCAGCCGCGACGCACCCTGACGCAGGTCAAGATGGCTTGGCCTGCCTTTGCCGTATGATCGCGCTCAAGTCCCGCCGACCCTGGCCGACAATTCAGCTACAACAACAACGGACGCACTCTGCCATGCGTAACAACCAGCCCGTCACCCAGCGCGAACGCACCTTTCCCGCCCAGCAGCGGCTGATCTCCACCACCGACACCAAGGGGGTGATCACCTACTGCAACGACGCCTTCATCGAGATCAGCGGCTACAGCCGCGACGAGTTGATGGGTTCGCCGCACAACCTGGTGCGCCATCCGGATGTGCCGGCGGCAGTGTTCGGCCACATGTGGAATACGCTCAAGCAGGGCAAGCCGTGGATGGGCATCGTCAAGAACCGCTGCAAGAGCGGCGACCACTACTGGGTCAACGCCTATGTCACGCCCATCCAGCAAGGCGGTCAGGTGGTCGGCTACGAATCGGTGCGGGTCAAGCCCAGCGCCGAGCAGGTGCGCCGCGCCGAGGCCCTCTACCAGCGCATCAACGCCGGCCAGTCGGCGATTCCGGCCAGCGACAGCCTGGTGCCACTGCTGCTGAACTGGCTGCCGTTCATCCTGATCAGCCAGGTCGGCTTTCTCATCGGCGCCTGGCTCGGTTCGGGCGCAGGTTTCCTGCTCGCCGCCCTGCTCTCGGTGCCGCTCGGCCTGGCCGGCCTGAGCTGGCAGCGCAGGGGCATCAAGCGCCTGCTGCAGGTCGCCGAGCGCAGCACCTCAGATCCGCTGATCGCCAAGATGTACACCGACAGCCAAGGTGATGTCGGCCGCCTGGAAATGGCCATGCTCAGCCAGGAGGCCCGCCTCAAGACCTGCCTGACCCGCCTGCAGGACACCGCCGAAACCCTGACCCAGCAGGCCAAGCAGGCCGACCAGCTGGCCCACAGCAGTTCGGCCGGCCTGGATCGCCAGCGTCAAGAAACCGAGCAGGTCGCCACCGCGATCAACGAAATGGCCGCCACCACTTTGGAGGTGGCCAGTAACGTGGCGCGCACCGCAATCGCCACCCAGGACGCCAACCGCCTGACCAGCCAGGGCCGCAGCATCGCCGCGGAAACCCGCGAGGCCATTCAGCGCCTGTCCGCCTCGGTCGGCGACACCGGCGAGACCGTCAGCCGCCTGGCCCAGGACAGCAACGAGATCGGCGGCGTGGTCGATGTGATCAAGGGCATCGCCGACCAGACCAACCTGCTGGCGCTCAATGCCGCCATCGAGGCGGCGCGCGCCGGCGAAATGGGCCGTGGCTTCGCCGTGGTCGCCGACGAGGTGCGCAGTCTGGCCCAGCGCACCGCCGAGTCCACCGGGCAGATCCACC
>JBFHKK010000144.1:0-6603 GCA_041595475.1 Pseudomonas sp.
TGCAGGCGCCGGCGCCGGCGCCGGGGTCGCGACAGCGCTGAGGGAGGCTTCGGCCTGCCCCGGCAGGCTCGGCAGCCTGGCCAACAGCCCCCCGGCCGGTCCGTCCGGATACCACAGGGCCGCACCCAGCAGCAGACCCATGCCGGCCAGGGTCAGCGCCGCCAGGCGCCAGCGCGGCGCCGCCCGGCCCTGTTCGCCACGAACCTCGCGCGCCGCGCGCGCGAGCACGCGCCAGCCGACCTTGCTGCGGCGCTCCACATAGGCGCCGAGCAAGGCCCGGTCACAGATGATGTTGACCATCCGCGGCACGCCGCGGGTCAGCCGGTGCAGCTGCCACAGGGCGGCCCGGGTGAACAGCGGCGCCTCGCTGCCGCCGACCGCCAGGCGGTGACTGACGTAGGCGGCCAGCTCCGGGCGCGACAGCGCGTTGAGGTGATAGCGCGCGGTGATGCGCTGGTCGAGCTGACGCAGCTCGGGGCGGGCGAGTTTGTCGAGCAGCTCCGGCTGGCCGATCAGGACGATCTGCAGAAGCTTCTGGCTGCTGGTCTCCAGATTGGTCAGCAGGCGGATCTGCTCCAGCACCTCGAGGCTCAGGTTCTGCGCCTCGTCGATGATCAGCACCGTGTTGACGCCGCGGGCGTGGGCCTCGAGCAGATGGGTGTTGAGCGCGTCTATATAGCCCTTGATCTTGGTTCGGCTGCGCGGATAGTCGATCTTGAGCTCATCGCAGATCGCCTCGAGCAGCTCGGTGATGCTGTACTTGGGATTGAGGATGAAGGCCACCTCGGTCGCGGCCGGCAACTGCTCGAGCAGGCAGCGGCAGACGGTGGTCTTGCCGGTGCCGACATCGCCGGTCAGCAGCACGAAGCCACCGTTGCAGTTGATCCCGTACAGCAGGCTGGCCAGGGCCTCCCGATGCTGACCGCTGAGGTAGAGGTAGCGCGGGTCAGGGGCAATGGTGAAGGGTAGATCTGAGAAGCCGAAATACTTGCTGTACATGGTTCATCGGACCTCGTCGAACTCAAACTGACTATAGAGGCCAGGGCGTCAGTTTCCAGTTCGAGGGCTAGGGGCGAGGATGATGGCGGGGCGCCAGATCCTTTCGTCGCCCGGCCGGAAAAACACCAACGGTGAAACTAAGCTTGTTAAGAGTAGTAACGGTAGGGAAGAGCTGTAAGCCAAATGTGTATTAGGTACTTAACAGATGCCAGCCACAGCCCAGCAAATCACAGAAGAGCCGCGTCGCGCCCTGTTGCTGGACCCCTTCAAGGACGAACGGTCCTATTCCAGTCTGCATATTGACGACTGGATCTTCGACAGAATTACCTCGACCAGCAATAACCAGGCACTGCTGAAACAGCGCCCTTACAGTGTCGGCGTGGCCCTGCTCACCGACGACCTCAACAGCGAACAACGCGACCAGGTCGAAGACCTGCTCAACGCCGACGAGCACCTGTCCTGGGTCGCCCTGACCACCCCGGACAACCTGGAAAGCCAGGATTTTCGGCGGCTGATCTACGAGCATTTCTACGACTATTTCTCGCTGCCGCTGGATGACAGCACCCATCTCAAGCACGCCCTCGGCCATCTCTATGGCATGTCCAAGCTGCGCGCCGCCGCCGAGGCGGAGTCCCTGCAGCCGGTGGAAGAATTCCACATGGTCGGCGGCAGCGCGGAATTTCGCGCCATCTTCGATCAGATCCGCCGCGTCGCCCTGGTCGAGGCGCCGGTGCTGATCCGCGGTGAAACCGGGGTCGGCAAGGAGATGATCGCCCGCGCCATCCACCAGCGCTCGCGCCAACGCGCCGGCCCCTTCATCGCCGTGAACTGCGGCGCGCTGCCCGACACCCTGATTCACGCCGAACTCTTCGGCTACGAGAAAGGCGCCTTTACCGGGGCCTACAAACGCAAGATCGGGCGCATCGAGTCGGCGCAGAACGGCACCATCTTCCTCGACGAGATCGGCGATCTGCCGCCGCAGTTGCAGGTCTACCTGCTGCGTTTCCTCGAGCAGAAGACCATCGAGCGCCTGGGCGGCAACCAGAGCCTGACCAGCAACGCCCGGGTGATCGCCGCCACCCACGTCAACCTCGAACAGGCGGTGCTCGAGGGACGCTTCCGCGAAGACCTCTACTACCGCCTGAACGTGCTCAACATCGACGTGCCGCGCCTGGCCGATCGCGGCAGCGACGTCGAACTGCTGGCGCGCTTCTTCCTGCACAAGTTCGCCAAGGAGCAGGCCAGCCAGGTGCGTGGCTTCAGCCACCAGTCCATCGCCGCCATGCAGAACTACGACTGGCCGGGCAATGTGCGCGAGCTGATCAACCGCATCCGCCGCGCCCTGGTCATGAGCGAGAACCGCATGATCACCCCGCGCGACCTGGGCCTGGAGGACGCCGAGGCAATGGTGGAAGTCGAGCCGCTGGAACAGGTGCGCGCCCAGGCCGAGGAGCAGGCGGTGCGCAACTGCCTGAACCAGGCGATGAACAACGTATCCCAGGCCGCCAAACTGCTGGGCGTCTCGCGCGTGACGCTCTACCGGATGATGGACAAATACGACATACATCCGCACAAGCAGGATAAGCAGGCGTAACGCCTGCTGAACAGTTGGCCTGGACCGCTGATTTCAGGCAATTACCAAGCCATTGATAATCAATAACTTTAATAAACTGGTTTAGTTCTTGCGTGTTTTCTTCCCATACAGGGAGAAATCGAGCATGCATGACCAAGGGCGCCGATCGACAGACCAGCCAGACCATCCCTCGATGCGCAGGGAAGAGCAGGACTCGGGCGAGTCCGAATATGAGATCGGCGCGACCAGCTTTCCCATGTTCACCGAAGCGCCCTTCCTGAACTGGTACCACCGCCACCTCAAATCCAGCCTGTGCCGGCAGCTCCATCCCACTGCCACACCGGTGATCCTATTGTGGGATGAAAGCGAGGAGGACCTGCTGCTGGAATCCAACCACTGAAGGCGCCAGTCGCCGCTATCGAGCCCGCCGGGCAGGCCACCGGGAAGCACAAGGCCATCGCCGACAGGGCTCGCCAGGACAAAGCGCTCTGCGCTGCACAGCTTCCGGCATTGCCGCCCCGTTCAGGCCATCGCCGGCCGCGGCCAATGCCCTCAACGCAGCGCAGCCCGCGGGCCTTACCTGGTCAGCGGCGTCCCCCGGGCAAGGCTCCGGGGCGCCCGGCGGTCGCTGGCCAGCGGCGGCTCTCGAGGGTCCGAAGATGCTGTTGCTTACGCGAAACACCCCTGCCCAGCGCCGGCCTCTGGCCTGGCTGCTGGCCTTCATCGTCGTCTTTCTGGCCGCCTGCACCACCACGCCTCCCGCCCCGCGCATGGCCCAGACCTCTCCGCTGATCGAACGCCTGCCGGCCCAGGCCGAACTGCAGGAAGTGCCCTTCTTCGCCGATGCCGGCGCGCGCGGCGCGCCAGCCGCCCTGGCCGAGCTGATGGTTCTCCAGGGCGTGCAAACCACGCCGGCGCAGCTGCGCGCAGAGCTGGGCCTGCCCCAGCAGCAAGGCCGTCTGCAGCGCAACATGGAGACCCTGCTCAACCAGCAGGGCCTGCTGCTGCATCCGCTACGCGGCAACCTGCCGGCCCTGCTCAAGCAGGTCGCCGCCGGCCATCCGGTGCTGGTGCGCTTCAACCGCGGCGTCGGCGGCACGGTGGACTCGCGCTATGCGCTGCTGATCGGCTATCAGCAAGCCGAGCAGCGCCTGCTGTTTCGCGCCGGCAGCGAGCCGCGCCTGCAGATGAGCTTCGCCGACTTCCTCGCCGCCTGGGCCGAGGAGGGTCGCTGGGCCGCCCTGGTGTTGAGCCCGGAGCAGTTGCCGCCTTCGGCAGCCGCGCCCGAGCCGCTCGAGCCGGCGCCGACCGCCCAGGAGGCACGTGCCTCGGCGGCCGCGCGCACCACCGAACTGCTCGGCCTGCACAAGCGCTGGCAGAAGGCCCCGGCCGGCCAGCGCGCGGCGCTGCGCACGCAGTTGCTGGAGAAAGCCGAGCAGCGCCGTCAGCGGCTGCTGAGCATGGCGCGGCGTTATCCCGATGAAGTGCTGCAGTACATGATCCCGGCCGAGCAGCAGCGGCAGATGCCCGCCGAGCTGGTGGCCAAGCTCGAACAGCCGGTGGAACTGGACGGCGAACTGGAGGTGCTGTTCGTCGACTACGACGATGGCCAGCATGAGCTGCGTCATCTGCTCAAGACGCCCTTCGGCGAGCGCTTCGAGCTGCGTCTGGCCAAGGCCCAGCGGCACTGGCGCAGCGGCCTCAAGGTGCGTGTCCAGGGCTGGCTGCTGGAAAACGCCGAGGGTCCCGACGGCGCCGTGCAGGGCGAACTGGTGACCCCCGAGGCAGAAGTGCAGGTGATCGACGAATTCGGCGCCCTGGCGCCGGTCGAGGAGCCGCCGCTGGACGAGGAGTTGCCCTACGACCTGGCCGCCGACTTGGCCTTCGACCTGCCCAACACCAAGGGCGCCCAGCGCACCCTGGCGATTCTGGTCAACTTCCAGGACAAACCCGCCGACAAGCCCTGGACCACCACCCAGGCCAACAGCCTGATCTTCGGCACCGTCAGCGACTTCATGCGCGAGAATTCGGCGCAACAAACCTGGCTGACCGGCAGCGTCGCCGGCTGGTACACCATCCCGGTCAACAGCACCGTCTGCGACGGCTTCGCCATCGAGCAGCAGGGCAAGGCCGCGGCCCAGGCCAATGGCTTCGTGCTAGGCAACTACGAGCGCTTCTTGCTGATCTTTCCGCAGAACAGCGCCTGCGGTTACAGCGGCATGGGCCAGGTCGGCGCGCTGCCCTCGACCAGCTGGATCCACAACAGCATGATCCTGCGCACCGTGGCCCACGAGCTGGGCCACAACCTGGGTCTCTACCATGCCCGCGCCATGGACTGCGGCAACACCACCCTGGGCAGCAGCTGCACCACCCAGGAATACGGCGACACCCTGGACATCATGGGTTACACCGGCACCGTCGGGAACTTCCACGGCTTCGCCAAGGAGCGCCTCGGCTGGCTGACCCCGGGCAACCTGGTCAATGTCAGCACAGGCGGCAACTTCACCCTGCAGCCGAGCAGCGTGCAGACCAGTGCGGCCAAGGTGCTGAAGATCTACAAGGGCGTCGATGCCAATAACCAGCCCAGCTACTACTACGTGGAGTTCCGCCGCCCGCTGGGCTTCGACGCGCAGATCACCGACCGCGGCGTGGTCGATCCGAACAACGTCTTCGCCGGCGTCACCCTGCGCCAGGCCAGCCCGAGCAACGCCAACAGCGTGGCCCTGCTCGACCTGACCCCGGGCAGCGCCTTCGTCGACATGAAGGATGCCGCCCTCACCGGCGGACGCAGCTACAGCGACCCGGCTGCCGGCCTGACCCTGACCACCCAGTGGGCCGATGCCAGCCAGACCCTGGTCAGCGTCGACCTCAGCGGCGGCGGCGCGCCGACCTGCACGCGCGCGGCGCCCACGGTCAGCGTCAGTCCGGCGCAGAGCAGCTGGCTGCCGGCCGGCAGCAGCTTCGGCTACAGCGTCAGCGTGACCAACCGCGACAGTTCCGGTTGCGCCAGCAGCAGCTTCAGCCTGGCGACCATCCGCCCCAGCGGCTGGAGTGCCAGCCTCGGCAGCAGCAGCCTGAGCCTGGCGCCCGGCGCCAGCGGCAGCACCAGCCTCAACGTCACCTCGCCGAGCACCGCCGCCAACGGCTTCTACAGCGTCGGCGCCAGTGCCAGCGCCAATGCTTTGAGCGGCAGCGGCACCGCCAGCTTCGTGGTCGACAACCCGGCCACCCCGGCCAATCGGGCGCCCCAGGCGGTGAACGACAATGCCAAGGTGATAGGCACCAGCCCGGTGGTGGTGGTGGTGCTGATCAACGACCGCGACCCGGACGGCGACCCGCTGAGCGTCGTCAGCTTCACCCAGGGCAGCCGCGGCAAGGTCAGCCTCAATGCCAACAACACCCTGACCTACACCCCGGCCAAGTCGTTCAAGAGCAGTGATCAGTTCAGCTACACCATCAGCGACGGCAAGCTGACCTCCAGCGCCACCGTCAGCATCGGCAAGTAGGCCCGCACCTGGGCGCCCCGCGAGGGGCGCCCAGGTCGGCGCCTTTGTCCCCGCCTCCAAGCCCTCGCCCCGCCCCGCACCTCACCCGCCCGGCCGGCCCGGGGCCGTCAACGGCTCTGTGACACAGCCGGCAACGGCAGTTTGCCGTTCGTCACAACTCGCGCAAGTCGCCCCCGGCGGGCCACCTTCGATAGCCCTTCGCCATCCCCCCTCTAGCTAGCGGCCTGGCGCTGCGTCAAGAAAAGTTCCAGATCGATTCCTGAGCATTGGCAACACTGTTATGCCTGATCTGTATAAAAAATAGACAACTGTCATGTTAGATTTGCACCGCCTTGAACAACTGATCCAAAAAGTGAACAGTTGGTCATGGCTGCTGTAACAAGTTCGACCCCGTTGCCTTAGGCATCGAAACAGGAGGTTTACGCTGTATCAGCCGGCGCACGGACGCCGGCGATCGAGCAGGGTTGTAGTAACCGGGTGGCTCAGCCGCCCCCGATTGAAATTGCAGAAAGTTCCTCTCCCGAA
>JBFHKK010000145.1:0-6594 GCA_041595475.1 Pseudomonas sp.
AAATGATGATCATGGTGCTGTTGCGCGCGGTCAGCACGTTTTCCAGCCAGCGGATGGTGTTGATATCCAGGTGGTTGGTCGGCTCGTCGAGCAGCAGCACGTCCGGGTCGGAAAACAGCGCCTGGGCCAGCAGCACGCGCAGCTTCCAGCCGGGCGCCACTTCGCTCATGGGGCCGAAGTGCTGGGCCAGGGGGATGCCCAGGCCGAGCAGCAATTCGCCGGCGCGCGATTCGGCGGTGTAGCCGTCCAGTTCGGCGAATTCGGTTTCCAGTTCGGCCACGGCCATGCCGTCTTCCTCGCTCATTTCAAGCAACGAGTAGATGCGATCGCGCTCGGCCTTGATCCGCCACAGCTCGGCATGGCCCATGATCACGGTGTCGATGACGCTGAAGGCTTCGTAGGCGAACTGATCCTGGCGCAGCTTGCCCAGGCGCACATTGGGCTCGAGCATGACCTGGCCGGCGGAGGGCTCCAGGTCGCCGCCGAGGATCTTCATGAAGGTCGACTTGCCGCAGCCGTTGGCGCCGATCAGGCCGTAGCGGTTGCCGTTGCCGAACTTGACGGAAACGTTCTCGAACAGCGGCTTGGCGCCGAACTGCATGGTGATGTTGGCGGTAGAAATCACGAATCTGGGTCCAGAAAGCAGGCGCGGTGGCGCGAAAGGGGCGCGATTGTAGCGGTTTCCCCGGCTTCAGGGCAGCGCTCTGGATGGGCGGCGGCCGGCGCGCGGCGCCTCAGTCGCGATAGAAAACCTGGATCAGGTGGTAGCCGAACTGGGTTTTCACCGGGCCGTGAATCTCGCGCAAGGGCTTCTTGAAGATCACCTGATCCACGGCGCGGACCATCTGCCCGGGGCGCACTTCGCCCAGATCGCCGCCGCGCTTGGCCGAGGGGCAGGTGGAGTATTTGCGCGCCAGCAGGTCGAAGGCTTCGCCGGCGGCGAGGCGTTTCTTCAGGGCTACCGCTTCGGCTTCGCTCTTGACCAGGATGTGGCGGGCCATTGCCTTGGCCATGACGGGCTCCTCATTTTGGCTGGCCGCTTATTGTGCCAGTATTCCGGGCGCCAGCAGAATGTCGCCACAGTTCAGGCTTGCCCGCTCGAGGGTGAGCCGCGGCCGAAATTGGCCTAAGGTTAAAGACCGATTCAAAGGAAGCAGTGCCCATGGATATCCAATCGATGCTCAAGGTCCTGGCCAGCCAGGACGGTTCGGACCTCTACCTGTCCACCGGGGCGCCACCCTGCGCCAAGTTCAACGGGGTACTCAAGGCCCTGAGCCAGGAGCCGCTGAAATCCGGCGAGGTGGCGCAGATTGCCGCTTCGGTGATGGACGTCGCCCAGCGCGAGGAGTTCGAGCGCGAACTGGAGATGAACCTGGCGATCTCCCTGGCCGGCATCGGGCGCTTCCGGATCAACATCTTCAAGCAGCGCAACGAGGTGTCCATAGTCGCGCGCAACATCAAGATGGAGATTCCCCGCTTCGAGGACCTCAAGCTGCCCGAGGTGTTGCTCAAGACCATCATGGAAAAGCGCGGCCTGGTGCTCTTCGTCGGCGGCACCGGCTCGGGAAAGTCCACCTCCCTGGCGGCGCTGATCGACTACCGCAACCGCAACAGCGGCGGCCATATCATCACCATCGAGGATCCGGTCGAATACGTGCACCGGCACAAGAAGTCGATCATCAATCAGCGCGAGGTCGGCGTGGACACCCGCAGCTTCCACGCGGCGCTGAAGAACACCCTGCGCCAGGCGCCGGACGTGATCCTGATCGGCGAGATCCGTGACCGCGAGACCATGGAACATGCCCTGGCCTTCGCCGACACCGGCCACCTGGCGATCTCCACCCTGCACGCCAACAACGCCAACCAGGCGCTGGACCGCATCATCAACTTCTTCCCCGAGGAGCGCCGGCCGCAGCTGCTCAACGATCTGGGCAACAACCTCAAGGCCTTCATCTCCCAGCGCCTGATCAAGTCGGTCGACGGCAAGCGCCGCGCCGCGGTCGAGGTGCTGCTGGGCACCCCCACGGTGCGTGACCTGATCAAACGCAGCGAGTTGGCGGAGATCAAGGAGGTGATGGAGAAGTCCAAGAACCTCGGCATGCAGACCTTCGATCAGGCCCTGGTCGATCTGGTCAACGAGGGCGCCGTCAGCGAGGAGGAGGCGATCAAGAACGCCGACTCGGCCAACAACGTGCGCCTGCAACTCAAGTTGCATCGCGAGAACGCCGGCGCTGCCCAGCCCGGCGCCGCCCCGGCCGCCGGTCAGGCGACGGCCGCGCCGGGCTGGAGCATGGACCTCAAGCTGGAGGAGATCGAGGAGGAGAAACCCGAGGAGCCGAGCGCGCCCGGCGCCTGAGACGCCCTCACGTCTTCAGCTGCGGCAGGTCCTGGTACAACGCCAGGGCCTCGGGGTTGGCCAGGGCGTCGGTGTTCTTCACCGGCTGGCCGTGCACCACGTTGCGCACCGCCAGTTCGACGATCTTGCCGCTGATGGTGCGCGGGATGTCGGCGACCTGGATGATCTTGGCTGGCACGTGGCGCGGCGTGGTATTGGCGCGGATCACCTGACGAATGCGCGCCTGCATCTCTTCGCTCAGCGTCAGCCCCTCGCGCAGGCGCACGAACAGCAGCACCCGCACATCGCCCTGCCAGTCCTGGCCGATGGCGATGGATTCCAGCACCTCTTCGACCTTCTCCACCTGGCGGTAGATCTCGGCGGTGCCGATGCGCACGCCGCCGGGATTGAGCACGGCATCGGAGCGGCCGTGGATCACCAGGCCGCCGTGTTCGGTTTCCTCGGCGTAGTCGCCATGGGCCCAGATGCCGGGAAAGGTGTCGAAGTAGGCGGCGCGGAACTTCTCGTCGTTCGGGTCGTTCCAAAAGCCCACGGGCATCGAGGGAAAGTGACGGGCGCAGACCAGTTCGCCTTTCTCGCCGATAACCGCCTGGCCGGCCTCGTTCCACACCTGCACGTCCATCCCCAAGCCCTTGCACTGCAGTTCGCCGCGCCACACCGGCAGCACCGGGTTGCCGAGGGCGAAGCAGGAGACGATGTCGGTGCCGCCGGAGATGGACGACAGGCACAGGTCCTGTTTGATCTCGCGGTAGACGTAGTCGAAGCTCTCGTGGGCCAGTGGCGAGCCGGTCGAGAGGATGGTTTTCAGGCGCTCCAGCCTGTGGCTGCGGCCGGGCTTGGCGCCGGCCTTCTCCAGGGCCGCAAGGTACTTGGCGCTGGTGCCGAAGATGCTGATGGATTCGCTGTCGATCAGGTCGATCAGCCGCTCGGCATCGGGGTGGAAGGGCGAGCCGTCGAACAGCACCAGGGTGGCGCCCAAGGCCAGGCCCGAAACCAGCCAGTTCCACATCATCCAGCCGCAGGTGGTGTAGTAGAAGAGGGTGTCGCTGTCATGCAGATCGGTGTGCAGCCCCAGCTCCTTGACGTGCTGCAGCAGGGTGCCGCCGACGCCGTGGACGATGCACTTGGGCACGCCGGTGGTGCCGCTGGAGTAGAGGATGTAGAGCGGCTGATCGAAAGGCACCGGGGTGAACTGCGGCTCGCCACCGGGCCGGTAGAAGTCGTCCCAGAGTGCGACTTGGGCGTCGGTGTTGAAATCGCCGACCTGAACCCCGGGTCGCGCATAGGGCACCACTATGAGTTGCTGCAGCGAGGGCAGGCCTTCGAGAATCTCGTTCAGCTTCTCGGTCAGGTCCAACTGCTTGCCGGCATAGCGATAGCCGGCGGCGGCGATCAGCACCTTGGGCTGGATCTGGCCGAAGCGATCGATCACCCCCTGGGTGCCGAAGTCCGGCGAGCAACTCGACCAGGTAGCGCCCAGGCTGGCAGCAGCGAGCATGCCGACCACCGTCTGCCAGGTGTTGGGCATGAAGGCGGCGACCCGGTCGCCGACGCCAACCCCGGCGGCCTCGAGGCTCTGCTGCAGGCCGGCGACATGGGCGGCCAGCTCAAGGTAGCTCAGTTGCTCGCGGGAGCCGTCCTCGCCGATGGCGACCAGGGCCGGGTGGGCGTCGCGGCGGCGCAGCAGGTGCTCGGCGAAGTTCAGGCGGGCCCCCGGAAACCAGCGCGCGCTGGGCATCATCAGGCCCTCTTCGAGCACCGCGTGGGGCGGCTCGCTGAAGCGAATCCCGAAGAAGTCGACGATGGCCTGCCAGAAGGCTTCGCGCTGCGCCACGCTCCAGGCATGCAGGGCCGGGTAGTCGGCCAGGTCGAGGCTGTGGCGCTGGTTGATGAAGCGGCGCAAGGCGTCCATCCGGGTGGCGGCGATGCGCTCGGCGGAGGGCGTCCACAGGGGTTGTTGCATGACGAATCCTCTTGGTTTTCCGATGCCAGGGCCGGGCGCCTGACCGAGGCCAGGCTAGCCCGGCGGCGGGTGCGCGCCTTGACCGCTGGCGACCCTTTGTGCCCGCTGGCCGACCCTGCCCGGGCGTATCAAGCGCCGCTCTGGCGGGCGCGGGCCACCCGCGAGCCATTTTCCCGGCCCAGCACCGCGCAGATGCGCTGGCCGGCCTCGATCAGCCGGTCCAGGTCGATGCCGGTTTCGATGCCCAGGCCATCGAGCAGGTAGAGCAGGTCCTCGCTGGCGACGTTGCCGCTGGCGCCCTTGGCATAGGGGCAGCCGCCGAGGCCGGCGACCGAGCTGTCGAACACGCCGATGCCTTCCAGCAGGCAGGCATAGACATTGGCCAGGGCCTGGCCGTAGGTGTCATGGAAATGCCCGGCCAGGCGCTCGCGCGGTACATAGGCGGCGACCACCTCGATCAGCCGGCGGGTGGCGCCGGCGGTGCCGGTGCCTATGGTGTCGCCCAGGGACACCTCGTAGCAGCCCATGGCGAAGAGGTCGCGGGCCACGCGGGCGACCTGCAGCGGATCGACCTCGCCTTCATAGGGGCAGCCGAGCACGCAGGAGACATAGCCGCGCACGCGCAGCCCCTGCTGCTGGGCGGCGTCCATCAGTGGCAGAAAGCGCTCCAGGCTCTCGCCGATGGTGCAGTTGATGTTCTTCTGCGAAAAGGTCTCGGAGGCGGCGGCGAATACCGCCACCTCCTTGACGCCGGCGTCCAGTGCGGCTTCGAAGCCTTTCAGGTTGGGTGTCAGGGCCGCATAGGTGACGCCGGGTCGCTGCTCGATGGCGGCGAACACCTCTCTGCTGCCGGCCATCTGCGGTACCCACTTGGGCGAGACGAAGCTGCCGACCTCGATATAGGACAGGCCGGCGGCGGACAGGTCGTCGACCAAACGCACCTTGTCGGCGACGCTGATCGGCTGTTTCTCGTTCTGCAGGCCGTCGCGCGGGCCGACTTCGACCAGGCGCACCTGCTGCGGCAATGTCATGGCTGTTCCTCCAACTCGACCAGCACTGTGCCTTCGCCGACCATATCACCCTCGCCGCAGTACAGCGCCTGGACCGTGCCGGCATAAGGTGCGCGAATGCTGTGCTCCATCTTCATCGCCTCCAGGACCACCAGGGTGGTGCCGCTCTCGACCCTTTGACCGGCCTCGACCAGCACCCGGACGATGGCGCCGTTCATGGGCGCGGTCAGGCCGCCGGCATGGCTGTGGCGGGCCTCGGCCTCGGCGATCGGGTCGACCTGCAGCACTGTGTGCAACTCGTCCTGATACTCCAGCAACAGTGTATCGCCCCGCCGCTGCGCCAGGTGGCGGCGGCGCAGACCGGCGGCCTCGACCTCCAAATAGTCGCCGACCAGCCGCACGGTGCTGGCGGCGGTTCGGCGCAGGCGCACCAGCTGGCGCTCGCCTGCGCAGCTCAGATGCAGATCGATTTCCGCCGGCAGGCCGGCGCGCCAGCCGCAGGTCTCGCTCCAGGGGGAATGGTAGTCCTCGTGGGCGCGTCGGCGCGGCTCGCTCTGCACGAAGGCCTCGGCGGCCAGATGCCAGAACTCGGCCGGCAACTCGGCCTTTGGCGGCAGCAGCTGTGCCTGGTGGCGCGGAATGAAGCCGGTATCCAGCTCGGCGGCGGCGAAGGCCGGGTGGGCCAGCACGCGACTGAGGAAGGCCAGGTTGGTCCTGACGCCACCGACTGCAGTCTCACCCAGCATGGCCAGCAGGCGCAGGCGGGCTTCCTCGCGGTTGTCGCCCCAGGCGATCAGCTTGCCGAGCATGGGGTCGTAGAAGGGCGACACCTCATCGCCTTCGGCCACGCCGCTGTCGATGCGGCGACCAGCGCCTGGCGCGGCTTCGCGATAGAGCACCAGGGTGCCGGTGGAGGGCAGGAAGTCGTTGTCCGGGTCCTCGGCGTACAGGCGCACCTCGATGGCGTGACCGATCAGCGGCACCTGCTCCTGGCTCAGCGGCAGCGCCTCGCCCCGGGCCACGCGGATCTGCCAGGCGACCAGGTCGAGGCCGGTGATGGCCTCGGTCACCGGGTGCTCCACTTGGAGTCTTGTATTCATCTCCATAAAGAAGAAATCGCCGCGCTCATCCAGCAGGAACTCCACGGTGCCGGCGCCGACATAGCCGATGGCCTGGGCGGCCTTGACCGCAGCCTCGCCCATGGCGCGGCGCAGTTCAGGGGTCAGGCCGGGGGCCGGGGCTTCCTCCACCACCTTCTGGTGGCG